>CAZTYG010000221.1:0-4285 GCA_964617445.1 uncultured Blastochloridaceae bacterium | reverse complement strand
CAGAGGGCCTGGGTGATTTGGGTGAGCCAGAGGGTGGAGTCAAAGTCTTTGGGGGGCAGAAGCCAATCGAGGAGGTAACGGAAGATGGTGCCGTTGCCGGGACCGGAGCGCTGGTGGTAGTCCATGATCCAACTGTTGAGTTTCCGGTCCTCGGGATGGGTGAAGGAGGCGACAGTGCGGGGTTCGGGAAAGCTCTGAAAGCCGAACTCGGACATGAAACGGTAGGTCCAGGTGCGTTGGAATTCGAAGGGTTCGCCGCCGAACCAGACCGACCATGCATGGGCGTCGCCGCAGCTGGGGTTGTTGTAATCGGAGCGGTTGCCGTGCGGGCTGTGGGGGCTGCCGGGCCAGTAGGGAGTGGCGCCGTCATGAGCGGCGACGGTTTCCGGCAGGAGCTTGTCGAAGAGTTTTTGGTAGTCGGCGGCGGGCATTTGTTTATCGCTCCAGCGGCAGCCGTTCCAATCGACGAAGCCCTGTTCAATCTCGTTATTGCCGCACCAAAGGCCCATGCAGGGGTGGTGGCGGAGGCGGCGAACGGCGGAGGCCGCCTCGCGCGCGCAGGAGTTCATGAAGTTTTTGTCGTAGGTGGGATATGTGGAGCAGGCGAACATGAAGTCTTGCCAGACGAGAATGCCGAGTTGGTCGCAAAGGTTGTAGAAGATGTTTTGTTCGTAGATGCCACCGCCCCAGACGCGGATCATGTTGAAGTGGGAATCGGCGGCGCTTTGGATGAGGTGGAGATAGGTGGCGTCGGAGGTGCGGGAGGGAAAGACATCGCAGGGAATCCAATTGGCGCCTTTGACGAAGAACGGTTTGCCGTTGACGAGGAAGCGGAAGGATTCGCCATGTTCATCGGCTTCGCGCTGGAGGGTGATGGTGCGGAGGCCGATGCGGCGGGAGTCGTGGTCGAGGGGGTGGTTGTCGGAATCGAGAAGGGTAACGCTGACCGTATAAAGAGGTTGGGCACCCATGCCGTTGGGCCACCAAAGCCGGGGGGAGGGGATTTCCACGGAGGAAGAAAAGGCGATTTTGCGCACCGGCACGCGTGTGGATGCGGTGGGGGTTCCCTCGATGGTCACATCGATTTGCACGAGGGCGGCGGCGTGGTCGTTGGAGCGGATGGCTCCGGAGACGTCGAGAGTGACGGTGCCGTTTTTGTGGGTCTGGTTGATACGGAGGTCGTCGAGCCGTGCCCGGAAGGATTCGATACGGATGGGGCGCCAAATGCCAGCGGTAGGTGCGCGCAGCCCCCAGTCCCAGCCAAAGGCGCAGCCCATTTTGCGGACGTAGGATTTACCCAGAAAGTCTTTGTGAAAAAAGTTCCATCCCGGCAGGCGGCGCTTGGAGTCGCCCTGCCGCATGATATGGCGCGGGGAGGTGAATTCGACTCGTATGGTGTTTTTGCCGGGTTGGAGCAGCGCGGCGGCGTCGGCCTCCCATGCGTGGTACATGTTGTCGGTGGTGAGGACGGGTTGGTTGTTGATGAGGACGCGGGCAAGGGTGTCGAGACCCTCGCAGTGGAGGATGTGGGAGGGGAGGGAGGCTTGCTCCTTGGAAAGCAGGAAAGTGCGCTCATAGACCCAGTTCTTTTCCCAGACCCATGCGATGTGGTCTTCGTTGTCGCGGAACCAAGGATCGGGGATGCGCCCGGCAGCCATCAAATCGGTGTGGACACAGCCCGGCACGCTGGCGGGGAGAGATTTTGTTTCGTCATGGGCGCGCAATTTCCACGCGCCATCGAGGTTCAGGTTCTGCTTCACAGGTCTGAATATGAAAGCGGAAAATTAACCTTCCGCGATTGTAAAATTTGAGGAGAAACGGGCGCGCACCGATTCGCGCACGCTGGGCCTCGAACAGCGCCTGAACCTGATATTTCTGGATCGGTAAAAAGGGCTTGTCGGATTGGGGTGCGGGATCAAATCTCTCATCCTCGCAACACAAACACCCATCATGATACCTCTTCTAATCGTAGTGGTTGCCGCTGTCGTTTTGTTTACCGCATACCGCACCTACGGGGGGTGGCTGGCGGGGCGGGTATTCGGGTTGTCCGCCGACCGGGTCTGTCCCTCGGAGGAGCGGGCAGACGGGCGGGACTATGTGCCGACTGGGCGCTTGGTGGTCTTCGGCCATCATTTCACCTCCATCGCCGGCACCGGACCGATCGTGGGTCCGGCCATCGCGGTGATCTGGGGCTGGCTGCCCGCGCTTTTGTGGGTGGTGCTGGGATCGATCTTTATCGGCGCGGTCCATGACTTGGGCGCGTTGGTGGTCAGCCTGCGCAACCGCGGCCAGTCCATCGGCGATCTGGCCGGGGAGCTGGTGGGGCCGCGCATCCGGCTCATCTTCATGCTGATCCTGGTGCTGGCGCTCACCATCGTGCTGGCGGTCTTCGGTCTGGTGGTATCCTCGGTGTTCCGCCAATTTCCCGCCGCCATTTTTCCCTGCCTTGCACAGATTCCCATCGCGCTGGTCATCGGCCTGCTGCTGCACCGCAAAGGGGCGGCTCTGCTTGTGCCCTCCGTGGCGGCGCTATTGGTAATGTATCTCACGGTGGTGTTCGGCGACGCCGGATTTCTGCACGCCTTCAACACCACGCTGGCGGCAATGCCGTTGTGGTTGTGGACGGTTGTATTGCTTGGATATTGTTATGTCGCCTCGGTGTTGCCCGTGTGGCTGTTGTTGCAGCCGCGCGACTTCATCAACGCCCTGCAGTTGCTCTCGGTGCTGGTCCTGCTGGTTCTGGGAATCGCCGCCGCCGCGTGGCTGGGTCTGACCGGTGCCGCGCCCGCGCCCGCCGTGGAAGCGCCGATGGTCCGTCTCGCGCCGCCCGGCGCTCCTGCCATGCTGCCTTTCCTCTTTATCACCATCGCCTGTGGGGCGGTCAGCGGTTTTCACTGCCTGGTGGGCAGCGGCACCAGCAGCAAACAACTGCGTTGCGAGCCGGACGCCAAGTTTGTGGGCTATGGCTCGATGATGGTGGAGGCTTTCCTAGCGGTGCTCGTCATCGTGGCCTGCACGGCGGGCATTGGCTTGGGTGTCGTCGGGGCCGACGGTGTCATGTTCACCGGGCCGGCCGCCTGGGACGCGCGTTATGCGGGCTGGGACCAGGCTGGAACCCTGACGGCAACCGTTGGCTCCTTTGTCGCCGGTTCGGCCAACTTCCTGCAAAGCCTCGGCATTCCGGCGGGCGTGGCCGTCGCGCTCATGGGTGTATTTGTGGCATCCTTCGCCGCTACCACCATGGACACCACCTGCCGGTTGCAGCGTTACGTATTGCAGGAGTTATTTCAAACTGCGGGCGGAGGGCGCGCGGCGGGTGCCGTGAAATTTCTCGGTGGAGTGCACGGCGCCACGCTTCTGGCCGTCGTGCTGGCCGTTGCGCTTGCTTCCCTGCCGCCCTCAGGACAGGAATGGTCACTGGAGAACGCCGGACGCGGCGGCATCATGCTGTGGCCCTTGTTTGGTGTAACCAACCAATTGGTGGCCGGCATTGCTTTTGTCGTGATTGCCTTCTACCTGCGCGCCGTCCGCAAGCCGCTGTTTTTTCTCGTGGTGCCCGGAGCGTTCATGCTGATCATGCCGTTGTGGGCGATGCTGCTGCAGGTCTTTCGGGGCACCGAAACCAATTCTTCCTGGATTGCCGCCGCCAACTGGCCGCTGGTGGTGCTCGGTCTCACCGCGGTTTTCCTCGAAGTTTGGCTCGTCATCGAAGCCGTCCGCCTTTGGCGGGCGGGAGGTCGTTCTGCTTCGACGACGACGGCCTCTAAGAACTGAGCTGGCGGATAGGATGCCGAGGCTTGTTTCGATGAAACGGGTGGCCCGATCCGGTCGAGTGTCTCTTGAAGGGGTTTCAGTTCCACCGGCTCCCGTTCGAATGCCATGCTCTGGGCCACATCCATCGGAATGGCCTGCCAACGACGGCGAAGCTTCTCCTCCATCGTAAGGCGGCGCCAACTGTTTACGTTCTCCGTCCATTTCATGATCCATTATCTTACCCTCGTATGAACCTGTTTCAAGCCGAATACCCGTCATCTTGCACGACAAATGAAGCCTTAACCAAGTGAAACCGAAGAGCGCACTTTTGCACTTGGGTTCTGAGGGTTCGGAAACGGCTCAATGGCCCGTCTGCCCGCGACGTAGTCGGAGTCCCTCTAGGCGTGATGCGTGGCTTTGGATTGCCCTGCGCCCTTCAATGGACGGGAGCGTAGACGTTCCATTCAAATCTACCGCCTCCGCGGACTATTGCTGCAGGCCGACCGCACCGGTCGGCGGAAAGAAGCCGGCC
>CAZTYG010000220.1:0-4287 GCA_964617445.1 uncultured Blastochloridaceae bacterium | reverse complement strand
GACGAAAACCTTACCAACGAGGACATCATCGCCGAAAAATACCGCGGCATCCGCCCCGCCCCCGGCTACCCCGCCTGTCCCGACCACACCGAGAAACCCAAACTTTTTTCCCTGCTTGGCGTGGAGGAAAAACTCGGCGTGCGCCTGACCGAGAGCTTCGCCATGACCCCGCTCAGCTCCATCTGTGGCTGGTATTTCTGTCATCCGGAGGCGCGCTACTTCGCCGTTGGTAGCCTCGACCACGACCAAGTGGGGGACTACGCCCAACGCAAAGGCATGACCGTTGCTGAAGCCGAAAAATGGCTCCGGCCCTACCTGGATTAATCGCAGACGCCCCCGTCCGCCGCTCTTCCCTCAAAAAACACACACAGCTCAGCCTACTCCCATCGCAAATGGTTCACCTGTAACATTTGCAATGTAAGAGCAAATGTTACAGGTGAACCATTTGCGATTCAACGGAGCGTGCTGGGGTGACTAGGAATGTCGCCCAAAGCCGCAGGGAATGTCAGCGGCCGAAGAGGAAACGCTTGTGGGCGGTCCATGCTTTTTCGCCCATATAGCCGGAGGGCAGAAGGACACGGGGGAGGAAAGGGTCGGCCATGGATGCGGTATTCCATGATGCCACCGCTTCTTTGAACATGGCAGCGCGGTGGTTTTCGTCCGCAGCTTTCCATTTCGAGCGGATATCGTTGAGCAGACGGATGTGCTGGCGGTGGGCGTGGTTGATGTTTTTGAAGCTCCAGGCACGGGCGCTGATTGCTTTTGGTTGGGTGCCGCCGAGGATGTCGGCCTCGGCCAGAATGAGCGAGGTGGCGGTGGCACTGGAATTTTGCGCCAGCCTTGCATGCTGTTGCATGGGGTGGGGAGATATCCATAGGCTGCCCTGCAAGCAGCCATAGCGGTTTTCCCGGAGCCAGCGGAGGAACTGGGTGCGGGTGCTGGCGGGGCGGGCCGGGAGGTCGAAGACCAACATCCGCCAGCGTCCGTCCCATGGTTTGGACCAAGAGGCTTCGGGGTCGTTATCGTCGAGCAGCACCAATCGGCCGACATCGGTCAGGCGCAGCGCCCAGTCTCCCTCGCTCGTTCCGGGTTCGCGTCGCACCCAACCTTTGGCCTCAAGAACAGCGAGTTCGCGGAATACGGGTCCGCCTCCGTAAACGAACTTGCCGGGATTGGCCGCAAAGGCGGCGGTTTCAACAGCACGCATCAGCAACCACCAACTGGCCAGACCCAATTGCGACAACGCTCTCCTTCCCGTATTTTGCATCCGACCAGCTTGCAAAACTTCATCGAACGATCAAGAGCAAATGGTACACCTGCTACATTTGCAATGAGATAGCAAATGGTACAGGTGTACCATTTGCTATGCATGGTGGCTGAAAAAGTAGGGGAGATTGTGTGGGCAAGCTGGAATGGGGTGTGGTGAGGCGGACTGTCCAAGGCCATACTTTGTATGCGGTTCCCTCAGATAATATGCATTCGTATGTAAAAATCCCTTTGACCTGGGATTTTATGCCAAGCTAATATTTGGGGATGAACGCATATAAGTTCCTCCCCACGCTTGCATTGGTTTTTCCATTGGTGGTTGCCCCGGTGGAAATGAGTGCGCAGCAGACGGCACCAACCGCGAAATTGGACCCGCGCACCATCAAATTCGAGCGTGTTGCGGCGCCTCGGGCTACGGACGCGCGCAATCAGAATCTGACAGCGGATTGGTACAAAGTGGAGGCGCAGTTCGCCACGATGAAGGAATTGACGACGGAAATACGGGTCCGCTGTTTTGTGGATGGGGCGGATGCGCAGCATCCGGAGATACAGAGCAACCCTCCCGCTGCCACGGTAATTTTGACCGCCGAGGAGACATTCACCAACATTCCCATGGATCGCAACCATTTTGTGGTTTTTTATCTGCATCCGATGAGTATCAAACGTTACGCGGGTGGTCGCGATGAGCGCGGCATCATCCGTGATTCCAACGCCCGCTTTGAGTTATACGAAGATGGACAATTGGTTGACGCACAAGAAATCAAGCCCAACTATCCCGAAAACTGGTTCACCATGGCCACCCAGATCAATGACATCCTATTGAGCGTGACGCGCTCACCCTGGTGGCCCGCCGACTACGTGCGATACAACCAGATCAAACCCCGTCCCTGACGATCCAATACCCCTGATTTTTTTTTAAAACTGTGGCCGCCGCACAACGCATCCTCGCCGTCGATCTGGGTTCCAGCAACCTAAAGATCGCCCAGTTCCAGGTTGATCCGGTCAACGGGCTTTCCCTGCTGTCCTATCACATCAAGGACATGGGGCTGGACCCGAACAAGGACCAGGACCGGTTTCCGTTCATCGTGGACACGTTAAACACCGTGATGGCGGAAAGGGGTCTGGCTCCTGCGCCCGCGCTGGCAGCCATCTCCGGCCAGTTTGTTTTCGCCCGTTTTGTGAAGTTGCCTCCGGTTTCGGCGGGCGAGATCGAAAAGATGATCGGTTTTGAGGCCCAGCAGAATGTGCCTTTCCCCATCGAGGAAGTGGTCTGGGATTACCAACTTCTGGAGGTGGCCGGTTCCCAGGAGGTCGAGGCGGTCATTGTCGCCATCAAAAAAGAAATTGTTGAGCAGGCGGCAGGCGCGTTCCGTGCCTCCAAGGTGCCGTTGGAAAAAGTCGATGTCGCGCCGCTGGCCCTGGTTAACGCCTACTATTACAACTACGGATTCGATGCCGAACCCACGCTGTTGATCAACATTGGCGCCCGCTGCACCAGTCTGGTCTTCATCGAGGGCAAGAAGATTTTCGTCCGTGTCATCCCGTTGGGCGGTCATCTGATCTCGCAGAATATTTCCAATGAATTTCAGGAGCCATACATCGGTGCCGAGCTGTTGAAGAAGGGCAAAGGGTTTGTCGGCCTGGGCGGAGCCTATCAGGACCCGGACGATCCTGCCGCCGCGCGAATCTCCAAGATCGCCCGCAGCGTTTTTTCGCGCCTTCACGCGGAGGTGAGCCGGTCGATCAGTTTTTACCGCAACCAGCAGGCGGGCAGCGCGCCGAAGCGTATTCTGCTGGCCGGCGGGGGATCGGCGATGCCGTTCGCCGACCGTTTTTTCAACGAGAAGCTCAACATTCCGGTGGAGTATTTTAATCCGTTGCGAAATGTGGCCATCGGGCCGGGCGTGGATCGCGCGCAGTTGGAAGCCGAGGCATTTCATTTGGGCGAGGTGGTCGGTCTGGGGCTTCGCCGGATCGGGGAATGTCCGGTCGAGGTGTCGTTGGTTCCGGACTCCCTGCGGGAGCAACGCCAGAATCGCGGCAAGGTGCCTTACTTGGTCATGGCGGCGGTGCTGTGGGCGGGAATGTTCCTGATCCTTGCGGTGTTGAATTTCATGAGGGCCTCCGAGGCGTCGGCGGAGACGGCCATGTTGCAGCGCGAATTTGAAGAAAAGACGCGGTTATCGCGGGAAATCGAGGTGGTCAACACCAGCTACACCGCCCAGCGCCTTCTTGCTCAGACCTACCTTCGGCTGGTGCGGCAGCGTGATTTTTGGCCGAACCTGATCGGGGTGGTCAGTCGTGCGGTATCGGCGCATCCCGACATTTGGATCACCCAGATGGAGCTGTTAAACGAGGGGGCGCCGGTCGATGTGGCCCCGCGTGTCGAGGTCGCACCTGCCCGTCCGGCCCGTGGGGCAGCCGCGCAACAACAGACGCCGCAGATCAGACTCAACACCGCTCCCACCGCGACCGAGGTCAATTTTCGCGGCATGGTCGAGGCCAATTCCCCGCCCGACGTGCTCAACCGGTTTGTAGCGCGGCTCAGCGAGAGCGAGCTGTTTGAAAAGGTGGACATTGTCAACCGCGAGCCGGCCGACGGCGACCAGGTGGCGCTGCAGTTTCTGGTGCGCGCCACTTTCAAAGAAAACGCCCGCCCGAGTTTCCTGCCATGAAAAAATTCCCCCAATACGCCGTCACCGGCATCATCTTGTTCGTGGTGGCCACCGTTATCGGGGTGGGGGTGTGGTATTTTTCCGGCAGCCGCCTGGCCGATGCCACTTCGGAGTTGGAATCGGTGCGTGGCAACCTGAGCCGGCTCAATTCGCGCGGCATTTTTCCCAGTCCGCAGAATTTGGAGCAGATCAAGCAGTGGGATACCGCGTTGCAGGAGCGGGTCGAACCGGTGACTCCGTTGTTTGAAAGCAGCGCAGGATTGTTCCAGGCGTATTTGGCAGAAGGCGGCATGGGGTTGAACCCGGACACATGGAAACTGCGCCTCAGCGAAGTGCGCGAGGAGTT
>CAZTYG010000219.1:0-4290 GCA_964617445.1 uncultured Blastochloridaceae bacterium | reverse complement strand
GTTGCTCGATGCGCGTGGTAACAGCCGGATGCGCGAGTTGCATTTGTGGGCGGCCCGGCAGGAAGACGGCACGGTGCGGGCACTGATCAAGTTTGGTGCTCCCACCGATATTCGCAACACGGGGTTGCTGACGTGGGGACGCCCGGGGGACACGGAAGACGACCAATGGTTGTTCCTGCCGGCCGACCGCAACGTCAAACGAATCACCGGTGGCGGCAAAAAGCAACAGTTTATGGGTTCGGACCTCGCCTACGAGGATATGCGTCCGGAAAACCTGGATGTGCACGAATACACCCTGGTGGGAACCGAAGAAGTGGACGGGGCCTTGTGCTGGATGATCGACGCGGTGCCCGCGACGGCGCGGGAGCAACGCGACAGCGGCTACGCACGGCGGCGGCTGTGGATTCGCCAAGACCGTCATACAACGGTGCGGACCGAATATTTCAACCGCGGCGACCGGCTGATCAAAACCGGCGAATACTCCGAATGGGAACAGGAGACCGGAGAGCGCTGGCGCGCGAATCTGGGACGCATCCACCGTCCGGGGCCGGACACCACGACGCTGCTGCGCACGGTGGAGCGGCGGATGAGTGTGGAGATTCCCGCCTCCCAGTTCACCCAGCAAACGCTGACCCGTCCGCTTGCCGGGCCGTGATTCATGACCGTGTCCCGGTCCCCCATGCGCACGCTCGCCCTCGCCATCACCTCCGCCCTGTTGTGGATCGACCGCCATCCCCGTTCCGCGGTGATGTTGGCGCTGGCGTTGTTGCTGCCGTTGCTGCCCGGCCTGGGCAGGCTCGGTGTGGACACCACCTCGGAGTCGCTGCTGGTGCCGGACGATCCTGGTGTGGCGCAATATCAGGAAGCGAGGGAAATTTTTGGCGAGGATGTGATCCTGACCCTCGTGCTCCGGGCTCCGGATGTGTTCACCCCGGAGGTGCTGGAAGCGGTCGGGCGTATGACCCTGGACGGCGAGGTGTTGGACGGGGTGACGCGGGTGGTGAGCCTGACGACCGCCAGCAACCTGCGCGGGCGCGAGGGGGTGCTGGACACCAGCCTGTTGATCTCCGGGCCGACGAGCGACGCGGAGCAACTGGCACGTATCCGGGAGGACGCGTTGTCCAATCCGGTGTTGGTGGGCGAAGTGGTCAGTGCCGCCGGGGACACGGCTGCGATCCATCTTTTTGTGGAAAGCCGTGCGGAGGACCCCGGCTACGCGCGTCGTCTGGTGGCGGAGGCCGAGGAGCTGTTGGAGCGGGAGCGGGTGGTGTTGGGGGACGGCGTGGTGCTGTATCAAATCGGCAGCCCGTATGTCAAAACCGAGATTCTGCGCTCGATTCACAGCGACATCTTCCGGCTGGCACCCATCGCATGCGTGGCGTTGCTGGGGTGCTTTCTGCTGTTCTTCGGGTCGTCGGTGGCGCTGTTGATCCCGGTGATCACAGGTTTGGTGAGCATCGCCGGCACCTTTGGATTCATGGGTTGGGTGGGCTATGAGATCAATCCCATCACGACCATTCTGCCGAGTTTGTTGCTGGTGATCGGCTCCAGCGAGGATGTTCACATGTTGGCGGAGTATGCGGACGAAATTGGGGCGCACGGGCGGCGCAACATCGCGCTGCGGCGGATGATCCTGCGCATGGGAGCGGCGATCACTATGACATCCACCACGACGTTCTTCGGATTTCTGAGCCTTTCAGGGCATTCGATCCCGATCTTGCGAGAATTCGGCATCGCCGCGTCCTTCGGTATATTCTTTAATTTTGTCATCACCCTGTTGATGGTGCCGCCGTTGCTGCGGTGGTGGCCGGTTCCGCGCTCGTTCCGGCGGAACTCGACCGGCATGCACCGTTTTCTGGGCCTGTTGCGGTCGTGGATATTACAGGCCACGTTTCGGCACCGCGGGTGGACGCTGGGTTTGATCGCTCTGGTGACGGCGGCGGCGGGGTGGGCCGCCCAATTCGTCGTGATCAACACCTCGTATGGGGAGTTTTTTCGTGAGGATTCCGAGTTGCGGCAACGCTATTCGGATTTTGCCGAACGGATGACGGGAGTGACCTACATGTTGGTGACGCTGGACGGACCGGAGGACCGGTCGTTGTTGGAGCCGCATTTTCTCGCCGAGGCGGGGCGGTTGCGGGACTACCTTCAAACCGAGGCGAAAAAGGTCAGCGGCCACCCCGACTTTTTCCGCAAGCTGCACCAGGAGATGAACGCGGGACGGGCGGAGGCCGACCGGCTGCCGGAAGACGCGGACCTGATCGCCCAATACGCATTGATGCTGCCGCCGGACGACCTCTCACGCTTTCTGTCGTTTGACCACACGCGGGCATGTTTTCTGTTGCGGGGTGATTTTCACGGGTCGCGCGAGATCAACGCCGCGGCCGACCGCATCCGGGCGTTTGCAGTGGAGCACATAGATCCGACGCTGGTGGTGGATGTCAACGGTGAGTCTGTTCTGGTGGCGCGCGCATCCGACACCATGAGCATGGAGATTCTTTCCAATCTGCTACTGCTGGCCGGGGCGATTTTTGTGGTGATTTCCATCTTCTTTCGCTCGTTGTGGATGGGGGTGTTGGTGATGATCCCCAATATCGTGCCGGTGGTGCTCAATTTCGGGTTGATGGGGTTGTGCGGCATCCCGCTGAGCACGGCTACGTTTCCGGTGGCGATCATTGCCCTCGGCATCATTGTGGACGACACGATTCACCTGATGGCGCGCTATGCGCGGGAATTACGCACAGGAATCGATAAAGTCACCGCCGTCCGGCGCACCCTAACGCACGAGATTCGTCCGGTGTTGACCACCTCGGTCGCGCATATCTGTGGCTTTTCGGTGTTCCTGTTGGGCGAATTCGAGTCGGTCCAACAATTCGGACTGCTTGCAAGTTTTGCCATGCTTTCCGCCATCATTGCGGATTTATTTTTGACCCCCGCTATCCTGACGCTTGCCCCGCGGCTCAAAACTTAGTATGGATTTCGCGGCGCCCTCCCGGGGGGCGTGCATCTTCCTCTACCGCCTCATGCATACCATGTCCCAAAACGGCGTCCACAAACCGAAGGCCCCTCCGGAGCCGGTCGCTATTTGCGGCATCGGCCTGCGGTTCCCGGGCGGGGCGGTGGACGCGCCTTCCTTCTGGCGATTGATGTGCGACCGCACCGACGCGGTCTCCGAGATTCCGCCCGACCGCTGGGACATCGGACGTTTTTACGACGCGGTTCCAAACCTGCCGGGCAAGACACCTTCGAAATGGGGCGCGTTTCTGCCGGATGTGTATGACTTCGATCCGGCGTTCTTCGGGCTTTCCCCCAGTGAGGCGGAGGTAATGGACCCGCAACAGCGGTTGTTGCTGGAGGCCTCCTGGCATGCTTTGGAGGACGCGGGTCTGCCGGTGTGCCGCGGCGACCGCGCCGAGCTGGGAGTGTATGTGGGCATCTCGACCAACGACCACCTGGTCATGCACGCCTCGCCCACCGATTTTCAGCTCGCCAGCCCTTTCGCCGCCACCGGCAGCGCATCGTCCATCGCGGCCAACCGCATCTCCCACCTCTTGAATCTCAAAGGACCCAGCATGGTGGTGGACACCGCCTGCTCCTCGTCGTTGATCGCCCTGCACCTGGCCTGTCAGAGCATCTGGACCGGGGAGTCCCCCGCCGCGCTGGCCGGCGGGGTCAACGCCATTGCCAACCCGCTGGTCTGGTTGTCGTTCAGCTACATGTCCGCCTTGTCGGCCCGCGGGCGCTGCCAGACCTACGACGCCAAGGCCGATGGCTTCGTCCGCGCGGAGGGGGCCGGCATGGTGCTGCTCAAACCTCTGTCCGCCGCTCTGGCCGACGGCGATCGGATTTACGCCTGCATTCGCGCCACTGGAGCCAACCAGGACGGTTATACCCCGGCCATCGCCATGCCGGACCGCGAGGCCCAGGAGGCATTGATTTTGCGGACCTGCGCGCGGGCGGGCATCGATCCCTCCCATGTCCATTATGTCGAGGCCCACGGCACCGGCACGGCTGTTGGCGATCCCATCGAGGCGGGCGCCATCGGCAACATCTTCGGCGCGGGCCGCAAACCGGGCCGCCCGTTGCCGGTTGGATCGGTGAAAACCAACATCGGCCACCTTGAGTCCGCGGCCGGCATCGCCGGAGTCATCAAGGCCGCGCTGGTGCTATCCCACCGCGAAGTGCCGCCGAATCTGCATTTTACGACGCCCAATCCGGCCATCGATTTTGAGCGCCTGAACATCAAGGTTCCGGTCGAACAAACTCCGATCGGCTCGCGTGCCGGGGAGA
>CAZTYG010000218.1:0-4306 GCA_964617445.1 uncultured Blastochloridaceae bacterium | reverse complement strand
GGGAACTGTCCACGCGGCTCATCTGGCCGGCCCCGATACCGAGGGTGCGGTCGGTGGCGGCGTAGACGATGGCGTTGGATTTGACGTGTTTGACCACGCGCCAGCCGAATCGCATGGCGCGCAATTCTTCGTCGGCGGGGGTGCGTTTGGTGACGACCTTCCATGTGGATTCGTCAGCG
The DNA here is from genome assembly GCA_964617445.1 of uncultured Blastochloridaceae bacterium. Lineage (GTDB taxonomy): Bacteria > Verrucomicrobiota > Verrucomicrobiia > Methylacidiphilales > CAZTYG01 > CAZTYG01. The sequence continues at coordinate 4,127 of CAZTYG010000218.1, read as the reverse complement.
GGTTCGTTGTCGGACTGTTGGACCATGAGGCCGCCGGCTACGGATTTGAATTCGAAGCTGCTGCGGGAAGGGGTGTGGTGGTTTTCGATGAGGCGGAGGTTCTTTTTCTGGCGGAGGAGATCGAGGGCGTCGGGGGTGAAGGAGGGGGCGATGATGACCTCGGAGAAGATGCCGGCGATGGCTTCGGCGACGGGGAGGTCGAGGGTGTGGTTGGTAATGATGATGCCGCCGAAGGGAGCTTGTTGGTCGGTGGCGAAGGCTTTGTCCCAAGCTTCGCGGAGTGTGGTTCCGGTGGCGGCACCGCAGGGGTTGGTGTGTTTGAGAATGGCCAAAGCAGGTTCGGCTGCGGGGAATTCGGCGATGAGGGCGGCGGCGGCGGAGATGTCGATGATGTTGTTGTAGGAGAGTTCCTTGCCGTGAAGCTGGCGGAAGTGGTCGGGAAAGGGGCCGTAGAGTGCCGCAGCCTGGTGGGGGTTCTCGCCATAACGCAGTGGTTGCGCCAGGTTGGCGCCGAAGGTGACGGATTCCTGGAGGACCGGGCGGTCGGGTTCGGCGCGGGCGGTGAGGTATGAGCCGATGAGGCTGTCGTAGCGGGCGGTATGGCGGAAGACTTTGGCGGCGAGCCGCTCGCGCAGAGCGGAGGAGGTGGTGCCGAAAGATTCGATCTCGACCTGCACGGTATTGTAGTCGGCGGGATCGACAAGGACGGTGACGGCGCTGTGGTTTTTGGCGGCGGAGCGGAGCATGGAGGGGCCGCCGATGTCGATGTTCTCAATGATGTCGTGGTGGGAGGCGCCGGGCTTGGCGAGGGTTTGCTCGAAGGGGTAGAGGTTGACGACCACGAGGTCGATGGGTTCGATGCCGTGTTCGGCGGCCTGGGCGATGTGGGCGGGGTGGTCGCGGAGGTGGAGGAGTCCGCCGTGGACTTTGGGGTGCAGGGTTTTGACGCGACCGTCCATCATTTCGGGAAAGCCGGTGTATTCGGAGAGTTCGGTGACGGTGAGGCCGGCGTCGCGCAGGGCGCGGGCGGTGCCGCCGGTGGAGATGAGGCGGGTATCGCGGTCGGCGAGAAAGCGGGCGAATTCGACCAGGCCGGTTTTATCGGAGACGGAGAGGAGTGCGTTTTTCATGGGGAAACCTTGAACTACGAATGGACACGAATGATGGAAGTTTAGGTGCTGTTAACGAAAAGGAAGGGGTGCGCGGGATTCGGATGGATGCGGCATGAGGATGTTAGGATTTGATGGTGACGGTTTGGCGGCCTTTGGTGATGCGGCCGATGAGGTGGGATTTGGTGGTTTTGAGGGCCTTGGGGGCGTCTTTGGCGGAGACGACGACGATCATGCCGATGCCCATGTTGAAGACCTGGTAGAGTTCGGCTTCGGGGACGCCGCCGGAGGCGATGAGGCGGAAGAGTGGAGGGACGGGCCAAGTGCCGGTGGAGATTTCCGCGCCAGTTCCGGAGGGAAGGATGCGCGGGATGTTGTCGAGGAAGCCGCCACCGGTGATGTGGGCGAGGCCTTTGATTTTGACTTTGGCGGCCAGTTTTTGCAGGGCGGGGCGGTAATTGACGTGGGGCGCGAGCAGCAGGGGACCGAGTGTCGAGTGGGTGCCGGGCACGGAATCGTCGATGCGCAGCCGGTGTTTCTCGAAGAGGATGTTGCGGGCCAGCGAGTAGCCGTTGGTATGAAGGCCGGAGGAAGGCAGGCCGAGGATGACATCGCCGGGTTGAATAGCGGAGCCGTCAATGATTTTGGATCGGTCCACGACGCCGACGATGGCGCCGACCAGGTCGTAGTCCTTGCCGTGGTAGATGCCGGGCATCTGGGCGGTTTCGCCGCCAATGAGAGCGCAGCCGGCTGCTTTGCAGGCTTTGGCCAGGCCGGCCAGAATCTGACCGAAGACAACGGGGTCGAGTTTGCTGGTGCCGACGTAGTCGAGGAAAAAGAGGGGTTCGGCACCGAGCACGGCGATGTCGTTGACGCAGTGGTTGACCAAGTCGATGCCGATGGTGTCGTGGCGGTCCATCATCGCGGCGACCTTGAGTTTGGTGCCCACGCCATCGACGCTGGACACCAAGATGGGGTCCTTCATGCGGGGGAAGTGGGCGCGGAACAGTCCGCCGAAGCCGCCGATTTTGCTGAGGACTTCGGGGCGGTGGGTTTCTTTGATGCGTTTGCCGATCCCGGTTTTGAGGCGGTTGGAGAGGTCGATGTCCACGCCGGCGGCGGCATAGGCTTTCTGAGTGGTGCGGGGTCTCGGCATGAATTTGGGAATTTACGCAAGCAGCGGCGAAAGGACACGCAGAAATTTCACCCCCCTCCTTGTCCGTCCTCTGGGCTGTATTTGGTTCAAAGTAGGTCGTACCAAATCCAAGGAGTATCGCTAGGCTGATTTTATGGAAGCGTTGCTTACAGATGAGCAGAAGATGCGCAAATGGGTGGAGACTTGGAAACAGGCGGGACCCGAGCTGGAGCGCATCAAGACCCATGAGCTGCGGGAGCTGGATATTCAGAAGTCGGCTTCCATGACCCACGATCTTTTACTCATGGCAGATCAGGCACTGGGCTTGAACCCGCGGCCTCCGCGGCCGGATTCTGGAATGGTGGAACAGCAACGGATTTTTCGTAAATGGTGGCAACACCGGATTTAAGCAACATCCTTCGGGCCGCGCTGGACATTCAAGGTTTTTGCGTGGCGCAAGGGTGGAGATACATGGCACACTGCGGACATGCCTGCTTTGTCTGTAATTTTGGCCGATGAGTCTGTGCGCGCCGCTCATTTTCCGATTGTCCGTCACCGCACCTTTCTGGCCCACGCCGCTGTTACCGCCCTGCCAGTGGCGGCCACCGATGCGTTGCGCTGGTTTGCCGATCAGGCGGGCAGCGACCAGCAGGAAAGTCCGGCGGTGTGGAAGCGGGTGTTGGAACCCCGCCAGTCCGCGGCCCGGCTCATCGGGGCCGAGGCCGATGAAATTGCCCTGCTGGGGCCGACCGCGCTGGGCCTCAATCTGGTGGCCGATGGACTGGACTGGAAGCCGGGCGATGAGGTGGTTTATTATCCGGACGATTACCCCGCCAATGTTTACCCCTGGACCAAATTGGCCGACCTCGGCGTGGTGCCGGTGCCACTTCGTCCGGAACGTTCCGGACAACTCACCCCGGAGTTGGTCCAGTCCGTCCTCACCCCGCGCACCAAACTGGTGGCGCTGGCCAGCGCCCACTTCTTTACCGGGTTTCGCATCGAGGCCGAGAAGATTGGAGCCATGTTGCATGACCGCGGCATTCTTTTCTGCCTCGACGGGATTCAGACCCTCGGTGCCTTTCCCATCGACATCACCTATATCGATTTCATCAGCGCTGATTCCCACAAATGGATGCTCGGCCCGCTGGGTGCAGGTATCTTTTATGTCAAAAAATGCCACTTTGATCGGCTAAAGCCCTCGTTATTGGGCTCTTGGAACGTATTCTCTCCTAACTTTATCGCTCAAGCCGATATAAAATTCTATCCCGGTGCCCGACGTTATGAGCCGGGGTCGCTCAATGTGCCTGGAATCTTGGCGATGAAGGCGGGGGTGGATTTGATTCTGGAGTTGGGTCCTGAGGCCGTCGCGGCGCGAATCAGCAAACTCCGACGCCACTGCCTGGCCGCCATCACCTCAGAATGCTTTGAACCGGTCTATGACGAAACCCTGCCGGATGCCAACAGCTGCGGCATTGTCAGCTTTCGAATTCACCGGCTCGACGACCAAAAACTGGCCGCAGCACTCCAGCAGGAAAAAATCAGCGTATCGATCCGGCATGACCGGGCCGGTCATCCGCACCTCCGTCTGGCGCCCCATGCTTACAACACAGAGGATGAAATCAACCGCGTGGCGGAAGCTCTGAGAGCTTTTCCAAGGCACTGACATCCAGGCGATCTTTTTCACTTGAGGAATCAGATTTGAGTTGGATCAGCTGTTGTCGGTTGAGATGGGAGACCGGGGCGGCGAGGGCATCGACATACGTTGCCTTGGCGTGAGGTGCGAGTTCCTCGTAGGTTTGTCCGCTCATGAGCACAAAAACATCCACCGGACAGACCTCTTCGGCCACTCTGACACAACCCGGTTCAAGCGGAAAGTCCGCGAG
>CAZTYG010000217.1:0-4358 GCA_964617445.1 uncultured Blastochloridaceae bacterium | reverse complement strand
GTCGGCGACGGTGCGCTCGATGCGGTCCAGGTAAGTGAGGTCGGCCTGACGGACACCTTTGATGGCGATGTCGAGGTTGGCGCGGTTGACGGCGACCCCGGAGTTGCGCAACAGCGGATGGCGGACATTGAGGGCGGCGGCGGTGGAATACTGGTCCTGAAAGTTGTTGAAGGTGTTCTGGCGGTTGGCGGTGTCGAAACGCGCGGAGACCTCGGTGCCCAGTATCGTCGGCTGGGTGATGCTCACATCGCCGGTGGTGCTGCGGGATTGCACCGAAGGCAGGCCGTCGGCCGCCTGTTGCTCGGCCAGGCGCGGGTTGCTGCTCTCGCCGTAGCGGATGTTGCCGCGCAGTCGGGGATCGAAGGCGGCGCGGGCGCCGAGCACATCGGCCTCCGCGCGTTCGGGCTCGATGCGCTCGATCGCCAGTGACAAGTTGTTCTGGAGGGCCAGGGCGAGACTGTCCTGCAGGCTCAATTCCTGCTCCGTCGGGATGAGGGCGGCGGCATCCGGCTCCGGCATGGCCTCTCCGTCCACGGCGTGTACGGCGGCGGCAAGCCAGAGGGCGGCGCAAACGACGGACAAAATCAGGCGGGGCATGGAGCTTCGGCGGCGGGGGTTTGCAGTTCCACTTCCAACAGGGCGACAAGTTGCTCCAGGCCGGTTTTTTCTGTGGTGGAGACGGGCACAACCGGGACCCTCCAGTCATCCCGGCATTGCAACAGGGCGTCGGCCGCGCCGGGGGCGTCCATTTTATTGGCAATAATAAGGTAGGGTCGGCGGGCCAGGTCCTCGTCGTAGAGGCTGATTTCTTTGCGCAGCTGGCGGAAATCATCGGCGGGATCGCGTCCGTCGGTGCCCGCCATGTCGAGCACGATGGCCAGGATGCGGCAACGTTCGATGTGGCGCAGAAAGTCGTGACCCAGACCGACGCCCGCGTGGGCGCCTTCGATGAGTCCGGGGATATCGGCGATGGTAAAACGGCGTTGCGCCGGGGTGTCGATCACGCCGATCATGGGTTTGAGAGTGGTGAAGGGGTAGGGGGCGATTTTCGGGCGGGCCGAGGAGAGCGCGGCCAGCAGGCTGGACTTGCCGGCATTGGGAAAGCCAACGAGGCCGACATCGGCGATGGATTTGAGTTCGAGGAAAAACTGGCCCTGGGTGCCCGCAAAGCCCTCCTCTTTGCGCCGTGGTGCCTGGTTGGTGGAGGATTTGAAGTGCTGGTTGCCGCGTCCGCCGCGTCCACCGGTGGCCAGTATGAACGAGTCGCCCTCGGTGAGCAGATCGGCCACGGGTTCGGCCCGTTCCAAATCCGCCGCGCGCTCGAAATCATCATCGGTGGTTGGCAGGTGGAACACGGAGGTGCCGGGGGGAACCTTGAGAAGGATGTCGCGTCCGTTTTTGCCGGTTTTCTGGGCGCCCTTGCCATGGCCGCCGGGCTTGGCGAATTGGTGGGGGGAGTAACGGAGATGGACCAGATTGTTCAAATTGGTGTCCACTTCGAGGATCACATCTCCGCCCTTGCCGCCGTCGCCGCCATTGGGGCCGCCCATGGGAATAAATTTCTCCCTGCGAAAACTGCAGCAACCATCGCCGCCTTTTCCGCCACGCGCCCATATTCTGACCCGGTCCACAAACATAAGGGGCACAGAGTAGCTGAATCCCGCCGGGCGGACAGGGAAAAAGATCACACCTCGCCCAAGGCCTTGCGGAGAACGGCTTCCAGGAGGCGGGGTTGGAACGGCTTCTGGACAAAGCCTGCCAGCCCGCGTCCGGCGAATTTGGTGGTGAAAAAGGGGTCAAAAATGCGTGAGAGGCCGTCTGAGAGGCCGTCTAAAAAATCTGTGCGACCTGCTCGCTATCGGATATACGTTCGTGAAAAATCATGAACGACACCGTAATCGAAGGGGTCATTTCCGGGCTGGATCGCACCACACAAGTGAGTGGGGGTGGTGATACGCTCACCAGCACAACACATATTTCCCTATTCCAACTTTCGGGAGAGAGAGTGCTTCTCAAGACAAACTTCCCGGCGATGATCGCCGATGGCGACCAACTGCGACTGGTGGGTGTTCGAGGACAGGGGCAGTTTACCGCAATCGCCTGCAAGAACATCACCACCGGCTGGGCAACCACCTTTCAAAGACAGGGCTGCGCGATGACGGCGCTGATTGTCTTTGGAGTCGTTGGTTTTGGTTTTACCCTGATCTTTCCCCTGTTCGTGGTCATGCCTGTATTTTCCGCCGTGGGAATTTTTTGGCTATGGAAAGCCAATTCCCGGCTTGCGAAAGCACACGCCATGCTGACCCAGTAAACGTCGCATACCATGCCGTCCCTACAAGAAAGCATGAAGCCCGAAACAAGCATATCCCCCCCTTCCCACCCAAAATGAAAAAACTTTTTCAACTTAATGACGAATGAGTGACAACATTCTACGTAAAAAAGCATATAAACACGTTTGCACTAAAAAAAACCAGAATTTGCTTGCCGATGATGATCATACTGGCTAGCACCGTGCAAAAGCTAATGCTGAATACTCAACTTTTTACCCCTCAAAAAAAATCGAAAGAACCCCATGAGAAAACTCCACACCTGCACTCCGGCCTCTCTGGCCCTGCTTTGGCTGGCCCTCCCGTAGCCCCACGGAGTTGCTGGTTCAATTTGTCATTCGTGATTTTACCCATCCCCCCAACAAAGCGAGTTGAAAATAAATTTCAATTATACCGGGAATATAGAAGTATATTGTCATTTATGTGACGTGAATAGACTGTGTTTAATTTTTTTATCAAAAAAAACTTGTTAGACGTTAGATGGTTCGTGTATCAAGGTGCTCGCTACGAAAGTCTCCATTGAACGGCTATCATCATTCATCTAGTAGGGGTTTGGCACAGCTAATTGCGTTGAGCTTGGTTTTTGCGGCATTATGTCCGGGAACTTTGCAGGCACAGACGGTTGCCGATCCGTTGGTTGCACCCAATGGGGGATGGTCTCCAGTTCCCGTGGAGGTGCAGATCACCACTGCCACTCCGGAAGCCGTTCTCCGCTACACCTTGGATGGTTCCGATCCGGACGAGTCATCGGAACTTGTGCCTGCCTCGGGCCTGTTGGTGATCGACCAAAGTGCCACGCTCAAGGTGAAGGGTTGGAAGGACGGCATGAGTCCGAGCCTGACGAGTTCTGCAGATTTTTTGATCACAGGGAAAGTTTCCGGGGGTGAGAATCATGCCTTGTTTTTGACTTCTACAGGACTGGTGGGGGCATCGGGATACAACAATCACGGCCAGCTGGGTCGTGGTAATACCAGCAACTCCAATCGCGCCAGGCTGACGGTTGGCATGACCGATGCCATTGACATGTCCGCCGGTGACCAGCATTCGCTGGCTTTGCGCGAAAATGGGACGGTCTGGAGTTGGGGCAATGGCACCGATGGTCGCTTGGGCAATGGATCGACAGGCAATCGCACTTCCCCGGTTCAGGTGAGCAATCTTCAAAATGTGGTGGCCACCGCGGCGGGAACCGCCCACAGCATGGCATTGCGTGCTGATGGAACCGTCTGGACCTGGGGCAACGGTTCACAGGGTCGCCTGGGCAATGGATCCACAAACAATCGGACTACGCCGGTTCAGGTTTCCAACATGACCGATGCGGTGGCAATTTCGGCCGGAGGCAGCCATAGTATGGCGTTGCGTGCCAATGGAACCGTCTGGACCTGGGGCAACGGCGCAGACGGTCGCTTGGGCAATGGATCGACAAGCAATCGGACTACCCCGGTCCAGGTCAGCAATCTGGTGAATGTGGTGGCGATCTCAGCCGGGACGAATCACAGCATGGCTCTGCGTGCCGATGGCACGGTCTGGTGTTGGGGCAATGGCAACGGTGGTCGTTTGGGCGATGGGACGACCAACCACCGATCTACTCCGGTTCAGGTTGTGGGGCTCAGCGGCGCGGTGGCCATTGCCGGGGGCAATAATCACAGCTTGGCCCTAAAAAACGATGGCACGGTATGGGGATGGGGGCACAACCTCGAAAGCCAGTTGGGTGTCGTTACGTCGGGCAGCACGTCATCCGTTCCGGTCCAGACGCACGGGCTGGAGAATGTTACTTTCATTGCAGCCGGCAATCGATTCAGCCTCGCGATTTTGGCAGATGGCAGTGTTCGGGCATGGGGACAGAATACCTACGGTGCCCATGCCGCCTTCAACACATCCAACAGCACCCACCCAGTGGTCTCCCAGCACTTGAATCTGATCAGTGGCGATTCCGATGCCGACGACTTACCCGATACGGACGAAATTTTCCACGGCACCGATCCATTTTTGCCTGACACCGACGGCGATGGCATGCCCGATGGCTGGGAGATA
>CAZTYG010000216.1:3887-4363 GCA_964617445.1 uncultured Blastochloridaceae bacterium | reverse complement strand
CAAAAGTTCCGTTTTTGTGCGGAACTGGACCGGAACTTTTGTGTATCGGCCAGCGCCGGTGCAGGCAAGACCACGGCGATCGTCCGGCGCGTGACGACCTTCGCCCTGCACCACGCCACGCGCGAACCCGATCCCGGCGCGGAGGACCCGTTCGCACAGCTGGTGGTGGTAACCTACGGCGTGCTGGCCGCCGAGGAGCTGCGCGTGCGCGCGCGCCAGGAATTGTTCCGCCAACTGCCCGGCGGCGCGGCACGCCAGCGACTTCTGGCCCGCTTCCGCCGCGCATTCTTCGGCACCATTCACAGCTTCTGTCTGCATCTGCTCCGCCGCGAGGGACCGCATCTGGGCCTGCCTCCGACCATCGAACTCCTCGAAGACCACGATGACAGTCTGTGGCGGCAATTCTGCGAGGACGAATCGGGCGCGCTAGCAGAAGTGCCGCCGGAGGAGTTGCGCATCGCGTTGTTGCACACCAC
>CAZTYG010000216.1:0-3877 GCA_964617445.1 uncultured Blastochloridaceae bacterium | reverse complement strand
CACCTACGAAGGCGTGCTGGCCGCCGCCCGCGAGATCACGCCCGCGGCCGCCGAGACCATTCTTGCCCGCCCCGCCCCGCCACCTCCGGAGCCCCCGGACATCCGCCCGTTGCTGGCTTTCACTCACAAGAGCGCGCGCTCGCAAATAAAAATCGAGGCCGACCAGGAAGTGCTGCAACGCTGGTGGAACGGCCTCCGTAGTGGCGCACCATATCTGGAGCCGCCCAAACTTTCCTCCACGGTTGCCGCGTTCGTCGCCGAATTTGCGGCCTGCATGACACCGTATCTACGAGCCAATGCCGCGCATGTGGGCCGACTCGCCGCGCGACTGGCACTGGCCTACCGCGACTACCGCCGCGCGCACCAGAAGCTGGCCTACGACGACATGATCGGCTGGACCCGGAAGTTGCTCGACAACCCGGACACCCTGCGGCGACTGCGGGCATACGGCTATCGGATCATCCTCGACGAGGCCCAGGACACCGACGGCCCGATGTTTGCCATTCTCACCGAGCTGGCCCGTCCGTTGGACGCAATACCCGGCACCTGGCCCGACGAAGCCGGTACGCACGGCCCCGATCCGGGCCGCTTTAGTTTCGTCGGCGACGACCAACAGGCGATCTACGGCGATCGCGCCGACCTCGATGACTACGCCCGCTACGTCTCCGCCTTCGCCAACGGCAATGGTGGCGAACGGCTGGAATTTTCCGTCACCATGCGCGCCCCCCGCACCGCGAAGAGATGGAATACCGGGAGTTCCGCCAACTCCACGCCCGTCCGGACGCGGTGAATGGTGCGGTGGTGCGCCTGCCGGTGCCGCGGAAGGAAGGCGCGAACGAAGGCGCGTGTTTCGCCATCGAGTGCGCCGCTGTGGCGCGCGCGCTGGTGGAACAGGGCACCGACGGCCTGGGGGTCTCTTCCTGGTCGGAAGTGGCGGTGCTCTGCCCGCGTGTGCGCTGGCTGGAGGAGGCCGCGCGGGCCCTGCGCGCCGTGGGTCTGCCTTGCCGCCGCGTCTCCAGCCGCGAGACACGGCGCGAAGTCCCCGGCTTCAGCTGGCCCGCCGCGCTGGCGCGGGTGATCGCATGCCCTACCGACCGCTTCGAGCTGGTCGGGGTGCTGCGCGAAGTCTTCGCCGTCTCCGATCCGGTCATCACCCGCGCCTTCACCGCCGTCACGCCACCGCCCGGTGCACCATTCGAATACCGCACCAGTGACCCCACCCTGCGCGCCGCTCTGCAAATGCTCGCCGGACTGCACACGGACCTGGGCGCTTGCATGGAGGCGGGAACATTTTCCTTGCCTCGTTTTTGGGCGCTCGTGGTGGACCGAACCGCATTGGCGGCACGGCTCGCGACGTTGGGACACGATACCGCACCGCTCGAAGCACTGGCATGGCGGGCATGCGACTCGACCGATGGACCGGTCGCTTTCGACGAGTGGAGCCAGCAACTGATGGACGAACTGGCCCTGCGCCCGCCGGAGTCCGGTGAAGACGGCGGGGGAGCGGTGCAATTGATGAGCATGCACAAGTCCAAGGGCCTGGAATGGCCGGTGGTCGCCGTGCCCGGCCTGGCCCGCGCGATTCACGAGCGCGGCGGAAACTATCCACGCGTGATTTCGCGCGGCAATGACGCCGAGCTGCACCTGCAGAACACCACCATCGATCCCGATCTGACCACCCACCGGCAGTTGCGCAAACGCGCGGAATACCAACGACTGGCCTACGTGGCACTCACCCGCGCCAAACGTCTGCTGATTCTACCCGACACCACGGACCTCTACCCTCAACCCAAAAGTGCCCAAACAGAACGCAAGCGGTTCAGCATGAACGAGCATATGCACTGGCCGGACTGGCCTGGGGAGGTCACGGTGGACCGTCCGCCGACGGTCGCCGCTCCGACCGCCCCGGCGTTGACACCGGACCCTGTGAAGATCGATCGCGCCATTCTTGAGGCGGCACGCGCCGTTTGCGCCGCCCGGCCCCGCCGTGTGCTGCCACACGAACTGGCCCATGTCGCGGAAGAGCGCATCGCAGCACCCGGCGGCGCGGACGTCGAACCCATCACCGGCTGGGAGACCGGCGGCATCGATTATGGTAATTGGTGGCACCAAACCATGGAGGCTTGCCCGTGGGGCCGCGTCGATCATATTGATGCATGGAAAAAGCAAAGCCTGGCCACCGTCCCCCCCGCCATGGCGGAGCGCGGAGGCGCGGAAATCCAAGCGCTGGTGATGGGGGCGTTCTGGGGCGAGTTATGGAAACGGGGTGAACACTTCCACGCCGAGCTTCCCTTCAGCCATCCCGACGGCCAGGGCCGCTGGATCGAAGGTGTCATGGATCTGGTCGTGACCGACCGTGACGGCGGACTATGGGTGGTGGATTGGAAAACCAACCGTCCGCGCACGGGGGAGGATATTCATGTTTCCCTGCGCGGGCAATACGCCCCGCAGTTGGAAGCCTACGCCGCCGCCCTGCAAGCCGCGTCCGGACGCGAAGTCACTCGTCGCCTCCTCGTCAGCACCTCCACCGGAGAGGCGGTGGAGGTGTAGTTTTCATTGCTCCAGTGGTGATGTCTGGAGGGGCGAGACGCCCATCGAGCCGGGCTCGTGCACGGAGAGAACCTCCACGAAAAAGTGGGATGCGAACCGACAAGATGCATTCCGGCTCCGCAGCGCTTTGCCCCCCAATAAACCTCCGCCTGCGGCAGGCGGGATCAGACCCGGACGGGTTTGCCTGCTTTATCGGAATCAAAGCAGCGGTCGAGAACCTTCTGGATTTCCGCACCGCGGGCGAAGTCGGGCTGGTCATTCTTGCCGGTTTGAACGCTGCGCGCGAAGCGGGCGTAGTTATTCGGTGTGGGCTTGAGGTTGAGGCTTTTCCAGACGGCCTTGTCGGCGTCTTTGCCCAGGCAGACCTGGAGGGTATCATAGCTTTTGTCCAGATCGATTTCGAACGCGCCCTTGGTGCCGTGCACGCGCAGGAACACGGAGTTGGCCTTGCCGGTGGCCCAGCGGGAGGTATGAATGACGCCGAGCGCGCCGTTGGCCAGCTCGCACTGGATCACGGCCGAATCGTTGGCGTCCAGGGTGTAACCGGCGTGTTTTCTGCCCTTGAGGGCATTGAATGTTTTGAGTTTGCAGGCGAGACTACGGATAGGGCTGCCGATGGGATAGGTGGCGAAGTCGATCACGTGCACGCCGACATCCCCGAGCACACCCTTGCTGCCGTGGGCAGTGGACTGCCGCCAAAGCCATGCCGGGCTGGTTTTCCAATCGCCCCAGACTTTGCTGCTGATCCAACTTTGCAAATAACTCGCCTCAAAGTGGACGATCTCGCCCAGCTCTCCGGCGGCGACCAGCTCGCGGGCCTTTTGCAGGGCGGCGGACTTCCGGTAGGAGAACTGAACCATGTTGATGACCTTGCGACGGCGCGCGGCGTCGGTCATTTTTTTCGCGTCGGCGTAATTCAACGCCAGCGGCTTCTCGCATAATATGTGAAGGCCCTTTTGAATCACCGCCAGGGAGATCGGGGCGTGATAGGGGTCGGAAGTGACGTTGGTCACCGCATCTAGCTCCACCTTGTCGAGTAGCTCGTTGTAGTCGGTATAGGTCAGCGGAATACCGTGTTTTTCGGCAAAGCCTTTCACGCGCTTTTCATCGATGTCGCAGGCGGCGACAATTTTCACCCCTTTGATTTCATGAAAGGCTTTCACTTGGGCATTGGCCATGCCCCCGGTCCCGATGACGGCAAGTCGAATCATAAGCCGCAAAGCATGGGCGAGACCGGTCCCGAATCAACCCAAATCCCGCTTTCGGCGGCGATTCAGAATGAGTCGGTTCCACCATAGTTCACGGGAGAGGCATCCCCGTAGCGTGA
>CAZTYG010000215.1:0-4381 GCA_964617445.1 uncultured Blastochloridaceae bacterium | reverse complement strand
TCCGCCTTGGTTCACGGGGGAGTCATTCCCACATGCTGATTCATCCCAAAACAAAACGGCGTCACCGGGCTATCGCCCTCTGCCGCCGCACTCCATATCTGATGGGACGGCAACCGTCCATTCGTGGGGACCGCGGGGGGCGGCCTACAACAAAAAAGGCCCGCACGGGGGGTGCGGGCCTTTTTTTGCCGATTCGGGCGGTTTAGTTTTTGTATTTTACGGAGCAGCCGTAGGCGGTGGTGGTGGCGGTTTCGACGGGATTGCCGGCCATGGCGGCATCGAGGGCGGCGCGCACGTAGTTGTCGGCTTTGGTGATGTCGTCGGCGCCGGTGGAGCGAATGCTGTCGATGGCTCCGTTATAAACCAGAACGCCTTCGGGGTTGATGACATACATGTGCGGGGTGGTGCGGGCACCGTATGCTTTGCCGACGGTTCCGGACTCATCGACCAGGTAGGCATCACCTGCGAAGCCTTCTTTTTCTGAGCGGGCGTTGAGGGCATCGGTGGCGAAGTGTCCCTGTGTGCCGGGGGCGGAGGAACAAATGGCCAGCCAGACCACGCCTTTTTCGCGGTATTCCTTCTGGAGCTTGGGCATTTCGCCGGATTTTTCGTAGAATTTTTTGACGAACGGGCAGTCGTAGTTGATCCATTCGAGCACCACGAACTTGCCCTTGAAGTCGGCAAGGTTGTGGGTGGTGCCGTTGCTGTCGGTCAGGGTCCACGCGGGGGCGGGTTGGCCGATTTCAGCGGCATTGAGGGTCCAGATTCCCGCGAACGAAATCGCCGCGGCCATTAGGGAGGTTTTGATGATGTTTTTCATAGGATGGTTTCCTAGAGGGACAAGCTAGCCCATGTCAGGAATCCGGCAACCCCCCGAATGCTTCCAGCACGATGGAGGGCACCAGCAATTCGGGCAGGGGCACGGGTTCGGCACCGGGGAGGATCACCAGGTTGAAGGGAATGGCGGAGCGATTCCAGCGGGCCAGCTCGCGGGTGATGGTCGGGTCCTGTCCGGTCCAGTCGGCGCGCACGGCGGCGATGTTGTGGCGTCGGAACAGGTCGATGACATCGCGGGAGCCGAAGACCGCCAGTTTGTTGGTCTGGCAGGTGGCGCACCAGCGGGCGGTAAAGTCGATGTAGATGGGGCGACCCTCGGCGCGGAGGCGTTGGATGGTTTCGGGCGACCACTCGATCCATTCCAGAGCCTGCACCCCGGTTTCGGGACGCTCCTCGTGGCGCACGGGATAACCGAGCCGAAGACCGCCGAGAAGGAACACGCCGGCCAGAATCCAGCAGGAAATCCGCAACGTGGCGGATCGCTCCGGTCCGCACCACCGTCCGTATACCCATCCCGCCAGTGCCACCACCACCAGCGAGAAAACCACCGCCAGAAACTTATCGCCATCGACCTGGGCCGCCAGCACCCAGAGCAGATACCCGGCAGCGGCAAACAGCAGGAAGGACATCCCCTGCTTGAAGGATTCCATCCACACGCCGGGACGGGGGAGGTAATGCACCGCTTTGGGCCATGCCGACATCAGTAGGTAGGGCGAGGCCAGGCCGAGGGCGATGAAGGTGAAAAGGGTGATGGACTGAACGGCGGGCAGGGCCAGCGCGGCACCAAGGGCGGTGGCCAAAAACGGCGCGGCGCAGGGAGTCGCAACCACCGTCGCCAGCACCCCGGAGAAAAACGACCCCGCCGCAGTCGGCCGCCCTGCCAGTTTGCTGCCAACACCGATGGCCGAGGCACCGATCTCGAAGAGTCCGGCCATGTTCAGGCCGAAAACAAACAGCAATGTCATCAGGCCGAAAACGAAACCCGCCGACTGGAGCTGGAATCCCCATCCCAATTCCTGTCCGCCTGCCCGCAGCACGAGTAGGAGTCCGGCGAGGAACCAGAACGAAACCAGGATGCCCGCCGTATAGAGCAGGCCGTGGCCGATCACCTTGCAGCGTTCTTCACCGGCCTGCCCCACAAACCCCATGATCTTCAGTCCCAACACCGGAAACACACACGGCATCAGGTTCAAAATCAAGCCACCGACGAAGGCCAACAGAATTGCGCCGAAAAAACCGACGCCCGGAGGAATTGCGTCGGCGTCTGTACCACCCGCAATGCTCGCGCTCCACTCCACATCGATTTCGATGGCGGGTCGTCCCTCCGCCGTCTCCCAACCCTCGTCACGGACCAATACTCCGCGCAAACGTTCGGGCTTTTGCATGTTGGCGGCGACGGCAACCGCCAGCACCACACCGCCCCCGCTACGCTCCAACACCTGAACGGAGTCATTGCGAATCAACTCCAGACCATAGGGATAAAATGTCAGTGTTTCCGGGCACGAAGGCCCCACAAGCGAGATTCGCAGCATTTCCGTATCCACAGCAGCCGCCATCCGCCAGCCATCGGCAGACGCGGGCAGGGCGGCGCGGGCTGCTACGAAATCATCCGTCCGGCGCGGATCGGTCCGGGGTTCGAAATCGCTGACCGGGAGCACGAGAGCCAGGTCCGCCCCGCCCGGCAGACACACATCCTCGCAAACCAACCAGTCGGCCCGTGCCCGCAAGGTGACGTTGCCACCGGCGGGCAGGTTGTCCGGTGGGGTGATTTCCACCAGATGAAGGACGGTGCCTTCGTAGCCAAAATTGATCAGCGGCCCCATCGAAAGGCGTTTCGGGTGGGGCCATTGGATGTCGCCCGCGCGAAATCCCTCCGGCAGCTCCCAACGGATCGTGGTCTCCAGCCCGGAGTCGCCCGGATTGCGCCAGTAGGTGTGCCAGTGTTCGTCGATCTCGAAACGAAGAGCCACGGTGAACGGACGCCCGGGCTGGATCGATTCGGCTTCGGCAATCAACTCCGCGATCACGTGGTCGGTTGTCACCGGACCTTCCTGTGCGGGCACGTGGTTGACCAGCGCAAAATTCGCCAACAATAAAACACCGACCATCTGCGAAGCGCGAGACCAAGAAATAAGCATGGCGCAAGTATACACGCGTTTCTTCCTGCGTAAATGGAGGGATCGGGGGTGGGGGAAATGTTTCTGTTACGGCAACGTTCCCTCCGCCGTGGGCGGCGCGTTCGGAAGCGCATGCTGTTGCCGGGAGACTGTCCTAAACATATCAATCACAATGAGATAAATAATGCCAATGGGTGCCGACATTTGTTTGTAACAAAGAAAACATGTCGATTACGCCATATTGTATTGCATGCTATCTGATCATTGGTAAATAAACGGCGATGCCCGCAAGTACTCCGCGAGAAGCAATCGCCTTCGACGGCCCGTTATGCTGGCGTCCGATTTATCATACCAAACGCGGTTGGCGCTCGCGTCGATTACCGCGTCCCAGGCTCGAATTTGTCTCCCGGTTTTACCGCCTGGTCCGCAGTGGGCGCATCGGGATCGTGGTGGAAGGCGACTCGTGGTTTCGCAACCCGCTGGTCACCGATATCATCGACCACCTCGAAGCCAGCGGCAAATACGCCATCAGCCGCAGCGACGTGCCGGGACGCACGCTACGGGAGATGGCCGACCAGAAACAATTTCTCTCCCGCCTGCGCGATCGCCATTCCCGCGACGCGGTCAAATGCGTGCTGCTCAGCGGCGGCGGCAACGACATGCTGGACGACAAGGTGCTGTCCGCTCAAATCCTGCAAAAACACCCCTCGCCCTCATCCGTTTTGGACTTCTTCAAGCAACAAGGCCACGACGACGTGCTCAAAACAGTGCGTGACGACCTTTTGTATATGGTGGGTGCGGTACAAAAACTCAAACCCGGCCTACCCGTCATCACTCACACCTACGACTATCCGATTCCTCGCGATGCGGCCGCGCACTTTCACAAGGGTATCCAGTTCGTCAAAGCGGGTCCCTGGATTCACCGGGCCATGGAAAAGAACGGTATTCCCGCTGTCTACGGTCCGGAAATTTCCAAGAAACTGATCGATGACCTCCACGACAAAGTTCTCCAGCCCGCCCGCGCGTGCTTTCCCGGCGTGCTCCACATCGTGGACCTGCGCGGGATTCTGGACGGCGATGTCTCCCTCTGGGACGATGAAATTCATCCCACCGGCGCGGGTTTTGAGCGCATCACGCGTCGCCTGATCACGGCGATTGAAAAGCACAGGCTGCCGTAAGGGGTAGTTGGGGGCATCTGCTGAAGCGGGAGGAGATGTCCACCTTGCGGGTCAAAGCCCGGCGGGTGCGGAGCCCCGCCCTCCCCCGTTGACGGGAGGGCATTCCCGTTAGGTGGGTTACCGACGCCGTCGCTCCGCTCCATCCCAAAGCGGCGTCGCCGGGCTTCGCCCTCTGCCGCCGCACTCCATATCTGTTTTGGAGTGCGGTGGCAGAGCGCAGCGGCGACACCGCTTTGGGAGCGCCCGGAG
>CAZTYG010000214.1:0-4386 GCA_964617445.1 uncultured Blastochloridaceae bacterium | reverse complement strand
ACCAGCGGGGCGGCCAGCATGTAAGTGATCGCACAGGAAACCGGCAACCCCTTGATCATCAGGCGCCGGATCACCGGCACCACCCCGCACTCGCAGACCGGAAAAATCATCCCCATCCCCCCCGCCGCCAGCACGGCAGGAAACGTCCCGCGCGGCAGCCAGCGGGCCAGCAACCGCGCCGGCAACAACACCTCCATAAACCCGGAAATCAGCGTGCCGAGCAGAACAAATGGCAATCCTTCCAATAAGATGCTGAGAAACGCCAACGCGGCGTCATTCCACATCGGGTCCAATCCTGAATATTGCGGCATCCCGCACACCATGGAGCAAGCCGGTCGCACAGGCAACCCAACATCGGAAAATCACCCCAATAGGACAGAACAGGCATACACCTTTGGGGTCTTATCACTTCAGCTCACGATCGTGATCTGAAGTGATAAAGGGGATTGGATAGTTCCATGGTAGTGTCTGACTGGGTGTCCCATCGCTCTGGACAGTCCTACCCCCTGTGACAGTTTTTTACTTTCTTGAAGTATCGAACTCCCTCTAAATTTTCAAAATCAGCATCCTGAGTCCAGAGCACGGCTGTTGACTCAATACCTCAAGTTGCGCTCATCCTTCGGCTGGACGTTGTCGAATCTGGTAGCCCTGCTGCGCTGGAATCATTTTACATACAGGGTTTTATGGAAATGGATCGTAAGCACCCATTGAAGTCCCACCTTGACAGGTCGTAGGTTTTTCCTACGACACTTATTATGATGGAGGGGGTCAGGCGGCGCGTGGCAGCGCGGAGCGCAGGGGGTGGATAAGTTTCAAGCAGACGGAGTATTGGGTGGCGCGGACATCACTCCCCCGGAAATCCCCCAACAGTTTTTAATAAGCCGCCAGCGCACCCGCGTATTCCCTGCGGCTATACATGGCGTCCGCCGTCTGCAAGTCGTCCAAATCCGTCCGTTGCGTCATCGCCAATTCCGCGCCCACCTCCGTCGGGTCGATCCCATACCTGCGCATCTTGTTCTCGGCAATCGGCCCGAACTCCCCCTTGGCCGCCGCCAGCTGTTCCACCGCAATGTCATTCCTGCCGACCATCCACGCGTTCAGCGCATAGACCCCCTGGCGCGCAGCCCGCTCAAATTGCCGTTCCGGCGCATCGACAAGCCCCTTGCTGACTTCCAGCACACGGGCCGCCACCGCGGGGTTCCGGTACAACGTCTGCCAGTCCTTCGTCTCACTGTAGATTTGATCCAGGGTATCAAAATAATAAATCGGCACGTAGGTATCATACCGGCGGGTGTCGGCGCAGGCATCGGCCAGTGCCAGCATCTTCTGATGGCTCCCCCCCCAGCGCGGACGCAGGGCCCATGAAGTCGACCGGTATGCCGGCATGTAGTCGAAATGCGCGCGGGTCGCCCGCTCCAGCCACATGAATTCGGTGTCCCCCCGCTGGCCATGACCGCCCATCACCACGGGAATCATTCTCTCCGCCGCATACGGATATTCGGGGGCCAGCTCCCATGCCTTGCGCAGCTTCTTTTCAGCCCCGGTCAGATGCCTGGCAAACCCTTTCCAGCCTTCCGGGGTCACCGTATTGGCATATCCCCGGCCGCGCTCGTTCCAACCCTTGGTGATTTCCATGGAGCCGGTGATCGTGAGTTTGGCCCACTCGGGCAGATTCGATGCCTCGATCACCGGTTCGACCGCCTCCATATTCTTTTCGGTGTGGTCGCTCCCCCATCCCCGCACCGTGTTATAGACAAAGAGGAAGACTTCATCCTGCTGGAAGCTTCCGTCCGCAAGCGCCCGGGCCATGTAGGTCGGCAGCTTCCCGTCCACATCCCGCGTGTGCACCTTCTGTTCCCGCAACAGGTCGCGGTAGAAATAGCCAGCATAGAGCGCCAAGGCGGATGGATCCTCCTGGAGCTGAATTTCCCCCCATGCGGTTTGCATCCGCGCCAGGCATGCGCGCCAGTCCTTTATCTTGGCAAAATGAAGTTGGGCCCAGAGATACACCACCAGGGGATCATCCTGCCCCGAGGCAATCAGTTGGTCGCCCTGCTCCAACAAGGGAGCCCATCCTCGCTCATCCGGCCAGAGGCGAAGCCGGTTGATGATCTGCCTGACGAAGTCGGCCGCCTCCTCCGCCTGTGGACCGCCCTTCAGGCGCTCCTCCATCGGACGCAGATACACACGCTCCATCCACGCGGCTTCCCGTTCATAAAAATCCCTCCACGTCCAAGCTCCCTCCTCCTGCTTGATGACCAGCCGCGGCGCCGCCGACAGGCTGTCCACGACCCAGGGCGATCCCATCGCCAGCCACAAAACAGCGGCCGACATCCAAAGGGTTCGACACAGCGAAACTGGGGTCATTTTCATGACCATCCTTATACTCCGCTATCAATCAAGAGACAAGCCCATTCCCGGCCATCCGGGGGATTTTCGATTTCAACCGGAACAGAGCTCGACAGAATGATTTTGCGGCAGAGTCATTTTTCCAGACGCTGAAACAGTCTCCCTTCAAAGGATATTGCCGTCCCCACCTCCAGACCTGTAGCCGCATCCAGCTTCCGATCCGGCATCCCGCCACGGGTGCAATCGCGAAAGATGTCAGCATCCCCCGAAGAGCAAATGTAGCAGGTGATACATTTGCCCTTGGGCGTCAAATCGATCCGGAACTGACAACTTTCGCGATTCCAGCCGCCCGCCGCGCTGGCGCGGGAACAACCCGACGCCAAATCCGGGCCGCTTTATATCCTCTGCCGCAGCGGCAACCGTGCCACACAGGCCGCCAAACGTCTATCCGTAGCCGGTTTCCAACAGCCCGTGGTGGTCGAAGGTGGCACACTTGCATGGATCGAAGTCGGCCTGCCGGTCGAACGTGGCGCGCGCAAAACCATCAGCCCCGAGCGCCTGGTCCGCATCGCTGCGGGCACGCTGATGCTGACCGGGGTCGTCCTGGGCTTCATCGTCCATCCGGGATGCTTCCTGCTTTCCGGCTTCGTCGGCACCGGCCTGATCTTCGCCGGCATCACCGACTGGTGCGGCATGGGCCTGCTCATCGCCCGCGCACTCTGGAACCGCTGACCGGCGTTCCCCCAAGCCTGATTCACCCGGTTGACCGCAAATCCTGGGCTGGAAGCCCAAGCTACACTCTACCCATCCTCGCGCAGAATGGCTTTTTTCTGTTTCTTGGAGAGCTTGAGATTGTTCCAGAAGGGGATGATGAAAGATGCGGCGGCGAGCAGGAGCATGACGGCGCTGACCGGACGCATCAGGAACACCCAGTAGCCATCCATCATGATGGCGCGACGGAAGTTGGTTTCGGCGATGGAGCCCAGCACCATGCCGAGGATGACCGGAGCCAGAGGATATTTGTAGCGTTTAAGGGTCCAGCCAAGCACGCCGAAGCCCAGGCAGCAGAAGACGTCGAACATGGAGTTACGGACAGCGAAGGAGCCGATGACGGCCATCATGATGACAAGGGTATAGAGAATTTTTTTTGGGATGGCGGTGACTTTGATCCAGGCGCGGCTACCGAGCAGGCCGACGACAAGCAGGACGATGTTGCCGACGAGCATGGCGGCGAAGAGTCCGTAGATGATTTCGGGGTTGGAAATGAAGAGCTGCGGACCCGGGGTGAGTTTGTGGATCATCATGGCACCAATCAGCACCGCGGTGGTGGCGCTGCCGGGGATGCCCAGGGTCAGCAACGGCACCATGGCGCCGCCGACCGATCCGGAGTTGGCGGCTTCGGCCGAGGCGATGCCCTCGACGCTGCCCTTTCCGAATTCCTCCGGGGTCTTGCTCAGACGTTTGGCGAAGTCGTAGGAAATGAAGGCGGCGATCGTGGCCCCGGCTCCGGGAAATACGCCGACGACCGTTCCCAATAGTGACGCCCAGAGAGTGACGAATTTCATCTTCCAGTAGTCGCGGATCGTCGGCCACTTATCGGCCATTTTATCCAGCACCCTGCTGGTGAAATCCTTTTTCTCGATGGAGGCGAAGACTTCGCTGAGGGCGAAGAGGCCGATGAGGGCAGGGATGAGGGCAAAGCCGTCGGAGAGCGGGGTGATACCGAAGGTAAAGCGTTCGGCCCCGGAGATAGGATCGGTGCCGACGGTGTTGAGCAGGAGACCGAGCATGGCGGCGAGGAAGGCTTTGAGCCAGTTAACACCGGCCAGTGAAGCGATGGTGGCCAGACCGAAGATGGAGAGGGCAAAGTATTCGGAGGGATGGAACTTCACGGCGACGGCGGCGAGAGGGACGGAAAAAAAGATCAGCACAAGGGTGCCGATCATTCCCGCGACCGCCGATACCACCAGGGAGAAGCCGAGGGCGGTGGCGGGTCGGCCGAGTTTGGTCAGGGCGTAGCCGTCGATGGCGGTAACA
>CAZTYG010000213.1:0-4389 GCA_964617445.1 uncultured Blastochloridaceae bacterium | reverse complement strand
GCCGAGCGCTATCGCCATCGCGGCGAGCCGCATGAGGTGGGCAGCGCGTTGTCCGTCGAAGCCTTTGTTGATGCCATCACCCGCAACGAACCCATGCCCGTCACCGGCGAAGAGGCCATCCGCTCGTTGACCCTGGGGCTGGAGATTGACCGGGAGCGCAGGGGAAAATGACAAAAATCGAACAGCCGATTGTTAACCACTAATGGACACTAATTCACACTAATAGGAACAGCCATTTCCACGTTCAATGAACGTGGAAATAGTGGGTGTTTGAAAGAGGTCGGATCACGCGTCAGCGTTGGAGGGTTGCTGTCCCCGGCAACCAGTTTTTGCTGTAGGCCGGATGTCCACATCCGGCGGGGCGCGAAGCGCGGGGTCGGTGGTTCAAACGGGGGAGATGGAACCCACGTGAACCAAGGTGGGTCAGGCCCGATTGCCGTGTGAGGAGGACGTGATTCTGCTACGCAGAAAACGTCCCACACACACGGCCTACACCCGGAGGTCGGATCCCGGCCCGCAAGGCGTCAGGGCATAAATCGACAATCGACAATCGAAAATCGCAAATCGAAACTCCATCTCCGTCCTTGGCGTCTCTTTGCGATCTTCCTGTAAAAAACCGGCTGTTTCTCAAGAAGCCCCGACTTTGGCCGGGGAGGCGGAGGGGCGGATGATGACCGCTTCGTTCGCTCGCACGTTCAGAGTGCCGGAGCAGATGCGTTTGTGTTCGCCCTGGTGGTTGACGGTGACGACTTCGTGGTCGGTGTCCAGGTCGATCTGCTGGCTATTGAGCGCCCAAAGCACCTGCTCGCCGTTGCTGTGGCGGTAGAGGATGCCGTCGCCGTCGGGCAGGACTTCGCGTTGGAAGCCGGGGGCGTTGCAGTGGTCGAACATCCGCAGCAGGGAGGTGTGCCAGGCGTTGGGGCGGCACAGCGGGTCGCTGCCGCCGCTGTGGGTGAAGCTCACCGCATGGTGGCGGAAGTCCCAATACAGCATCCACACATTGCGCCAGGCCAGGCCCTCGAAGAAAACTTTGTCGGGGTCCAGACCGGCGGCCATCAGGGCGCGGGGGTCGAAGGTGCCCAGAAACTCATTCCACATGAACATGCAGTCGGCCCGGGTGACGCAGTTCGGGCCGTTGCGGTGGATGCCGAACACCCCGCTGTCTTCGCCGGTGTAGGTGAAGCCGGCTTTCTGCATCTCGACCATCAGGGTCAGGTGGGCCAGATACTGGCTTTCGATGATGCCGTCGCGGTCGTCGCCGGGGCGGGCGGCCCCGAGCAGTTCGGTGCGGTCCATGGTGGCGCCGCCGCGTCCCGGGTGGATGTTGCGCTGGTAATGGAAGTGGTCGCCGGAGAGGTTGAACGAGCTGTCCAGGAAGATGCCGTCGATGCCGGTATGTTCCTTGAGTTTGTTCCAGCAGCGCATCCAATAGGACCGGATCACCGGATCGCGTAGATTGAGCACGGCGAAGACGCTGTGGTAGTGGTCGGCCTCCTTGCCTCCGGCCGGATTGAGCACCCAGGGGTTTTCGGCCCGGTGCACGGCTTCGAGGATCGAGTCCGGACCGTTGGGAACCGGGATGTCCAGCTTGCGCCTGCCATTGGCCTTTTCCAGCAGCAGGACCAGCAGGGAGATGGCGGTATTGCCCCACATTTCGACTGAGGCTCCCTGGGCGCGGGCCTGCTCGGTGAACGCCGCCAGCCTGTCCTCGCCGACCAGATCGGCGACATGGAAGTCGACGTTGCAGCACATATTGGGCAGCCCGTAGACATTCATGTTGTTCTTGAAATGGTTGGCCAGCCCGACCCGCCGCGCCCCGGCCTTCAGCATCTGGGGCAGGATATCAGTGCGGTAACGGTCGATGTCCGCCTCGGTCCACTCCTCGACCATGGCATAAGGCACCACCCGTTCCTGACGCATGCCGATCCCCTCGTGCAGCCGGTCGTAAACCAGCGTCCGCACCCGGTCGTAGAGGTTCACCAGAGCGGGTCGGCTGCGTTTGCCGGGGAACCACAGCACCTCGACCGGCGAGGTGGAAAAATCCTTGGCCAGGTCCCCGCAATGCTGGTGCCAGTGGGTCATGCAGTTGCTGCCGGCTTCCTTTTCGAAGAGTGAGCGGATGTGGCCGACCTCGGTCGCCCAGGTCACCACCGTGCCGGGGCCTCCGGTGGTGAAGGTGAAGCCCTGCAAGTGGGTTTGGAACGGCAGGAACTGGAAGATGTCGGGATTGGTCGAAGTGGGCAGATACCACTCGGTGCTGTAAGCGGTGTCGCGCTGCATCCGTGCCAGCGGCGGGGCGAAGGGATTACGCATCCAGAAAGACCGGCCAAGGATGCTGCCGCCCGGCTCCCAGGTGGTCCGGTCGGTGAGCCGGTGGATGCGGTGGGTCGTGCTCTGGTAATGCCATTGGTAGCTGAAGCCCGGCGCATCGGTGTCGTCGATGTTCCGCACCACCGGCTTGAGTTCGAAAATCAACGTGCCGCATTTTTCCAAACGACGGCCCGGGGTCCAGTCGCCGGTGACTTCGCGGTTGCGCACACTGTGCAGCATCCAATCCATCGGCCCCGAGGCCAGGCCCAGGCAGTCCAGCTCGATGCGGAATCCTTCACTGTCGCAGCGGTGGCGCACCCAGCGCAATTCCTGCACGACGAAGCCGAACGGGGTGCGGATTTCCGGCAGCATGGGCCGACGTCCGCGCAGCAGTTGCCCATCCAGCCAAATCCGGCCCAGCCCCAGAAACCGCCCCGACTTCCTGCTCAGCAAGTCCACGTCCAACTGGTGTCCCTCGAAATTAATGGACAACATGTCGGGAACGGATTTGGACTCCTGCTGCATGTATCAATATAGTCACATAGAACGCAAAATAACAAACAATTAAATGCGCTTACCCGTCAACTGGTTCGCACATATCGAGAACCTGTTGCAACGGTGCGGTGGCCATGCAGATGTGGGTGTCGGCGGCGCCGTAGTAGATGCGCAGGTCGCCGTTGTCTTCGACGATTCCCGCCATTGGGAAAATCACGTCGTTGCGGAAGCCTCCCTCGGTTTCGTACGGGGCCTCGGGGGTGATGAGCGGAAGCCGGCCCAGTCCCAGCAGCTTGGTGGGGTCGTCAAGATCGACCAGCGCGACGCCGCCGTGGTAGCGGAATTTCCAGGCCGCCTGCCAGCCGTTCTTGCCGCGTGCGGGATCGAAATCGACCCCATGGATCAGCAACAGCCAGCCGCGGTCGGTTTTGATCGGCACCGCCCCCGGTCCGTTCTTGCAGTTGGCGTAGGGGGTTTGGTCGACATCCACCAGAATTTCATGTTGTCCCCAGTGGACCAGATCGGGCGAGGAGGATATCCAGGTATGAGCCCGCTCCCCGAGCCACAGGCCGGTGTGGTCGGCCAGGGAGCCGATGAAGTCACTGGTGAAGGGCCTC
This sequence comes from uncultured Blastochloridaceae bacterium, assembly GCA_964617445.1. Classification (GTDB taxonomy): domain Bacteria; phylum Verrucomicrobiota; class Verrucomicrobiia; order Methylacidiphilales; family CAZTYG01; genus CAZTYG01. The sequence goes on along the minus strand of CAZTYG010000213.1, from coordinate 967 downwards.
TCCAGGCGGTAATACTTGCCGCCGATTTTTTCCGGGAACAGCAGGGTGTTGCGGCTGTTGGGCTGGTCGCGGTCGATCAGCTCGTAGTTCTTGAAATCGTCGGTGACAAAGGTGGTGGCTTGCACCCCGTAGCGCGATTCCGCACAACAGGTCAGGTAATAGCGTCCATCCAGCGGGATGACCCGCGGATCATAGACCCGCCCGATCTGGTAGCGATCGGTGGTTTCATAGGAAAAGACCGGCTCCGGGTGGACCGTCCACTTCTCGCCGTCGGCGCTTTCGGCCATGCCAAAGTTGGTGCCGACGAGCCGGCGCGGATGGTCGGGGTGGGCGAAGTCGTTGCGGAACAGCATCCGGTAGCGTCCGTCCTCTTTCCAGACCGAACAGTTGAAAACCAGGGAGGCGGGGTAGGGGATGTGCTCGGCACTGAGAACCGGGTTGCCGGGGTGTCGGCGCACGAAGTCGGGGGTTTGAAACGGGCCCACCAGCGGTAAATTCCGCCAGCCTTTGAAAGAAGCGAGGTCAGGAGTGGTCATTCGGGATGCGACAATATCAAAATGCATCATGTTGCCCAGCATATTCCGAGTGGGAAAGACCGGGAGATCAGCCGATTTTTACAGGAAGAGCGCAAAGTGACGCAAAGGCAAGACTTGGAAATACTGAGATTTTTGAAGGAGGTCGGATCACGCGTCAGCGTTGGAGGGGAATTCAACAACCAACAATCGTAAATCTGCCCCGGACAGCCAGTCGGGGTCGTCACTTTGTCATCCTTCCGTCGCGTTCCTTTGCGATCTTCCTGTAAAATAGGCTGCTACTCCGCCGCCCCCGCCGTATGGGTCACCAATTTCTGGGGGACGATTCTGACGGCGGGTTCGGCGGGGATTTTTTTCAGGGCGCGGTCGATGATCAATTCGGCCATGGCGTCGCCGACGGCGGACAATTGGGTGTCCATGGTGACCGGGGCGGA
>CAZTYG010000212.1:0-4394 GCA_964617445.1 uncultured Blastochloridaceae bacterium | reverse complement strand
GGGAATACGCGGTGGAGCCGGTCGGGGTGGCGACGAGAAGGCCGTCGCAGAGGTAGTCGCTGAGGAGGTGGCCGTTGATGTGGACTTTGAGGCGGACCATATGGGAGTGGCTGCCGCGGCTGATTGCGGCTTCGTTGAGCGCCCAGGCGCGGGTGATGATGCGTTTGTTGCGCCGGACTTTGGCGGCCACACCGAAGCGCGGGCTGATTTCGAAGCCACCGTCGAGTACGCGTTCGAGGGATTCGACCGCTTTTTCACGCGACACGGAGGTGAGAAATCCGAGCGAGCCGGCGTTTACGCCGATGAGGGGGGCTTTGGTGCCGAGGCTGCGGCGGGCCGCCTGCAGCAGAGTGCCGTCGCCGCCCACCGTGATGATGAGTGAGCCGGGGACTGCCATCAGATCGCGTTTGGCGCGCGGCCCGGTGGCTTCTTTCTGGTTATCGTCCACCACGCGAACCTTGATTTTCCGCTTCTGGAGCAGGTCGCTGATCTTTTCCACCATGGACTGGACACCGCGCTTGTCGCGGTTGACGAACAGGATCACCTTGCGAATGGGCGAGCGCATAGAAGGAATTCCACGTTACCGTCACCACCGGTGAGGGGCGAGTCAATAATCCCCTCCATTCGCCAGCCGCGCTGTTGGTCGATCCATGCACGCAGGGAAGCGACAATCTGATCCCGGCGTGCGGCGTCTTTGAGGATGCCTCCCTTGCCCGGACCGGAGGGCCCGGTCTCGAACTGCGGTTTGACCAGTGCAATCAGCCATCCGTCTTCCGACACCCATGGCAACACTGCGGGCAGCACCAACCTCAACGAGATGAATGACACATCCACGACCACGATTTGGAAATATCCGCGCCAGCCGGGTTCGTCGATTTTGCGCACATCGGTCTGTTCCCGTACCTCGACGGCCGGGTGGGCGCGCAGTTTGGGGTGGAGTTGTCCTGTTCCCACATCGACACAAACCACCCGATGCGCTCCGTTTTGCAGCAGGCAGTCGGTGAACCCTCCGGTGGACGATCCCACGTCCAGGCAATGGGCACCTTGAACCATCGGCTGAAAATGCCGCAACGCCGCTTCGATTTTTTCACCGCCCCGCCCCACATAGGTCAGTGTTCCACAGACCTCCAGCGCGTCGGCAGTTCCTACTTTGCGGTCGGGAGAGGTAACAACCGACCCGTTCAGACGCACCAGACCGTCGGCCAGCAATCGCTGCGCCTTGGTGCGCGACTCTACCAGCCCGCGTGCCACGAGTTCTTTGTCGATTCGATTCATCAGCGGTGCTTATTTTTATACCGTTTGTTCATTTACGGCAAAACTCTTGCTTCCAAAGGCAGAAACTTTACTTTGATCCAATGGAATACGCACGTCTCTCTGTCAACATGCCTGAAGCCCAGGGTCTATACGACCCCGCGTTGGAACACGACTCCTGTGGTGTGGGCTTTGTCGCCCACATCCATGGTAAACGTTCCCATGAACTGCTCAAACGGGCTTTGACCTGCGTTTGCAACCTTGTCCACCGTGGTGCGCTGGATGCCGACGCCAAGTCCGGCGATGGTGCGGGGGTGTTGACCCAGATTCCCGTTCAACTTTTCCGTCGCGAATTGGAAAAGATGGGTCACCAGCTTTACGACGACAGCGATTTGGGTGTGGGCATGTTTTTTCTGCCGAAAGACGACGCTTACCAGCAGGCTCATTGCCGCAAAATCGCCGAGGAGACCCTTAAAAAGCGCGGCTTGGTTGCCGTTGGCTGGCGTCCCGTTCCTCACAACCCCAAAGTCATGGGTGACAAAGCCGCCACGACTGCGCCACGTATCGAACAGCTACTCGTAGTCCGCCCCGACCGCGACCTGCTCGACGACGACGCCTATGAACGCGCGCTCTATCTTTCCCGCAAGGAAACTGAAAAACGTGTGGCTGCGGACAAAATTCGCAACTTCTACATCTGCTCCCTCTCCTCCCGCACCATCGTTTATAAAGGCATGTTCACCGCCACCCAGTTGGAGCGGTTTTACAACGACCTGAGCGATCCACTGTACGACACCGCCATCGCCGTCTATCACCAGCGTTACAGCACCAACACCTTTCCCACCTGGGCGTTGGCCCAACCCTTCCGCATGCTCGCGCACAACGGTGAGATCAACACTGTGCGTGGCAATCGCAACTGGGTCGCCGCTCGCGAGGCGGATTTCTCCTCGTCGCTATGGGGCGGGGAAGAATCCCTGCTTCATCCTGTCATCCAGTCCGGCGGCAGCGATTCGGCCAGCGCCGACAATGCTCTAGAGCTTCTTACCCTCTCCGGACGCAGTTTGCTTCACAGCATGATGATGATGGTTCCCACCGCCTTCCGCTCCGAGCGCGTTATCGACCCTGTCGTTCGTGGTTTCTATGAATATCACGAGCTGGTTGCCGAGCCATGGGACGGCCCGGCCGCACTCGCCGTCAGTGATGGACGCTACGTTGTCGCCTGCCTTGATCGTAACGGCCTGCGCCCCGCACGTTACAAAATCACCGACGATGGCCTCCTCCTCATGAGCTCCGAAGTCGGCGTCGGCCAAACTCCCGACAAAGTCGTCGTGGAAAAAGGCCGCCTCGCCCCCGGCGAGATGCTCGCCATCGACACCGCCTCCGGAAAACTTCTCCGCAACGAGGAGATCAAAACATTCGTCGCCTCCCAGCAACCATACGCCCAATGGGTGGAACAACAGCTGACCGACTTCGACGGACCCGACGGTGCCGATGCCCTACGGCCCCGCGAACTCGCCGCCGAAGCACTCGACACCGAGGCCCGTTCCTTCGGCTTCACCGACGAGGAATGGACTGTCATTGTCAAACCCATGCTTGAAAAAGGCGAGGAGCCCATCGGCTCCATGGGCGACGACACCCCGCTTGCCGTTCTCTCGCAGCGTCCGCGGCCCATGAGCCACTACTTCCGCCAGCTCTTCGCCCAGGTCACCAACCCAGCTATCGACCCCATCCGCGAAAAACTGGTCATGAACCACAAGGTGTTTCTCGGTGCCAAGCCCAACTGGCTGGGAGAAGGACCCGAATACGCCCGCCAGCTCCGTCTCGACACTCCCGTTCTCACGAACGGTGAGTTGGAGGAAATCCGCGCCATGGACAAACCAGGTTTACGCGCCACCACCATCTCCCTGTTGATTGCCGCCGACGCCGGCTTCCCGGGTTTTCGTGCGAAAATCGACGAGGTTTGCGCCCAAGTTGAAGCCGCCGTGAACCAGGGGCACAGCCTTATCATTCTCAGCGACCGCGGCGCCGATGCCTCCACCGCCGCCATCCCCATGCTCTTGGCTGTCGGTGGCGTTCACCACCAACTCATCCGCTCGGGCAAACGCATGCGTTGCAGCATTCTTTGTGAAACCGCCGAAGCCCGCGACGTCCACCAGTTCGCCACCCTCATTGGCTACGGAGCCTCCGCCGTCAACCCCTACCTCGTTTGGGACCTCATCCACCGTGCCAAGTCATCCGGAGAACTGGAAGCGGTCGAAGTTGATGCCATCATTGCCAACTACAAACAAGCCATCTGCAAAGGCTTGCTTAAAATCATGTCCAAGATGGGCATCTCCAAACTCTCCAGTTATCACGGCGGCCAGATTTTCGAGTGCATCGGCCTCAGCTCCGATGTCGTTCAACGCTTCTTCACCGGTACTCCCTCCTTCCTCAGCGGTCTCGGTATCGAAGAGCTTTCCCGCGAGACCTTCGAACGCCACCGCAACGGTCACACCGGAGATGCCAAGGCCGGACTCACAGGCTACTACGCCTTCCGCCGTGACGGTGAAACCCACGCCGTCACCCCGCCAGTGCTCCAAAGCCTGCACGCCTTCGCCGGCATGCGCGGACCCGACAAAGCCAACAAAATGGAGGATTACCGCAACTTCGCCGCTGCCCTCGAACAGAACCGCCCCGTCGCCCTGCGCGACCTCCTGCGCCTCAAACCGAAGTCCGCCATCCCCATTGATGAGGTCGAACCTGCCGAGGATATCCGCCAACGGTTCACCACCGCGGGCATGTCCTTCGGTGCCCTCTCCCCGGAAGCGCACGAGGCCCTGGCCATTGCGATGAACCGCATCGGTGGCAAATCCAACTCCGGCGAGGGAGGCGAGGACCGCACCCGCTTCACCCCCATGGAGAATGGCGATTCCAAGAACAGCCGCATCAAGCAGGTCGCCTCCGGTCGTTTTGGTGTCACTGCCGACTACCTGGCCAGTGCCGCCGAGATCGAAATCAAAATCTCCCAGGGTGCCAAACCAGGCGAGGGCGGCCAGATTCCCGGACACAAAGTTTCCGCCCTTATCGCCCGCCTCCGCCACAGCACACCCGGGGTCATGCTCATCTCCCCGCCGCCTCACCACGACATCTACTCCATCGAGGACCTC
>CAZTYG010000211.1:0-4395 GCA_964617445.1 uncultured Blastochloridaceae bacterium | reverse complement strand
CAAGTTCCACCGCCGCCGCATCAACCGCATCGTGATCGGTACCGCTTCCTCCCGCAACGCGGACATCTATATCGAGCCGGACTCGTTGATCATCACCGCCGGCGACCGCGAGGATTTGATCCTGGCGATTCTGGGCGCCTGTGGGGAGCAGGGGGGCACGCAAATCGCGGGCGTGGTGCTGGCGCAGGGATTTTTACCGCAACCCGGACTGATCAAGATCATGCAGTCCAAGAATATCCCGTTTGTGAGTGTGAAATACGACAGCTACAATGTGGCGTCCCGGATCAACCAGATGACTGTGAAGACCGAACCCGGGGACCAGCACAAGATCGACCTGATCAAGGGGTTGTTCGAGAGTCATGTGGATATGCAGCGGGTCATCGGTTTCGCGGCGCGGCCCGCATCGGGAGTTTGATGGAGCCTGATTTCCGGCTTTTCCTCCGGAGGCGCGCCTCTACAATCAGCAGTTTGTGACTCAAACGGAGAAGGATTCCGAGCCCCGCCCCTATGAACCCGTTTATCTGGGCATGGTGGACTCGTCGGACGCGGTGTATATCATCCGCGTGGAACTGGTTTTGGAGAAGACCCTCAATGACTGCTTTCGAATTCTGGACCAGCGTGGAGTGGAGCGTCTGGTGCGGCGTTTTCCGGACCGGGACCAGGGAAATTTGAGGGCGTGGATCGCGCTGGGGTGAGATAAAAAAAGCCCCGCGTAGAGCGGGGCTTTTTTAAAGTAGGGTGAAAAGAAAATCAGGACTTCTTTTCGCTTTCGGCGGTTTTGGGCGCCTCGGCGGACTTTTCAGCAGACTCTTTCTTTTCGGTTTCGGCTTTTTTCTCCCCGCCGGTGCAACCGCCGCAGGTGCCGGCGTAAACCGGGGCGACAGCCGCAAGGGCCAGGACAGACAGGATCAGGGTGAGTTTTTTCATACAGGATTAAACTAATGGAGATGTTGGCAACGTCAAGGGCCGGACTGTGACAATTCAAATTTGCTCTTTTTTCCCTGTGCCTACGGGCTATTTTGTCCGGATGTGTGATGGGTGGAGGATTTTTGCGATGCTACTGGTCATGTGCTGTGCCGTTGCGGAAACCCAGGCGCGGCTGGGCGAGACCCGGGAACAGATCGAGTCACGTTTCGGCGCGCCGATCCGTGAGACCCGTCTGGAGTCGTTGGAAATGGACCAGTTCACCTACGTCAACAACGACCTGCGGATCGGCGTGGTCTATGCCGACGGGCGTTCGGTTTCCGAGCAATATCTGCGGATCACACCGGCAGAGGCAGGGGAGGAGCGTGTGGTGCCGTTGCCTGGAGAGCTGGCCGGGGCGATTTTGCAGGCGCAGGCGGAGGGGCAGACTTGGAATCCGAAAGAGACCCTGCATCCGGCGCACCGTCATTTCAGCCGTTCCGATGGCAAGGCCTACGCGGCATATTCGGTGATCAACAACGAGATTGCCGCCGTCCTGCTGGCGCGTCCGGAATTTTTCGAGCGGTTGACGGGAAAGCGTTGAGAAGCCGGGGCTTTTTTCACGGCCTCTCAGGCGTACTTGGGGAGGATGTTGCTGACGACGTCTTTGAGTTGGTCGATGGTGAAAGGCTTGGTCAGGGCGCCATGGTAGCCGTATTCAGCGTAGCGCTGGAGGGCGGGATGGTTGTGAAAGCCGCTGGTGACGACGACCTTGACCTTGGGATAGGACGCTTGGAGAACTTCGATGGCGGTATCCCCGCCGATGCCGCCAGGCACGAGCAGGTCGCAGATGACGAGGTCGAACGGCCTGCCTTCGCGCACTTCCTTCTCGTAGGTATCGATCATGGCCTGTCCGTCATCGACACATACGGCTTCGTAGCCGAGCTGGCGGAGCATGGCGGCCATGAAGTCCCGGACGAATTTTTCATCATCCATGAAAAGGATGCGGGGGAGGGCGGGGGCATCTTCGTGGTCGGCGTCGGGGGGAAGTTCGATGGTGGCGGGGAGATAAACGGCGGCGCGGGTGCTGATGCCGGGCTGGGAAGTGATGCGAATGGTGCCCTTGTGTTCGGTGACGGTGGCCATGGCGCTGGAAAGGCCGAGTCCTTGATGGCCCGCTTTGGTGGTGAAATAGGGTTGGAAAACACGCGACATATCCTCGGATCGGATGCCGGTGCCCTGGTCGCGGACGCGCAGGACGGCGTAGTTCCCGGGCTTGAGGGTGCCGCTGGTCAGAGGGTTGCCTTTTTCGATCTGTTCAAGGGTGAGGTCGATCTGAATGATGCCACGGGTTTTCATCGACTCGACGGCGTTGAGAAGAATCTGGTCCAGAGCTTTGGCGAGGAGATCGGCGGAGCCCTCGACTTGGATGGGGTCGAAGGCCATGCGGAGGGTGGGGCGGGCGTTGCTGCCGGGAGGGATGCTGCGTTCGACGCATTTTTTGACGACATCTTGGAGAACGAAAGTGGATGATTTTTTGATGTTGTGGGTGGAGAGGGAGAGGACGTCTTCGATGAGGGCGTGGCATTGTTCGGCGGACTGGGAAGCCTCGGCGAGGTGTTTGGCCAGGGGGGTGCCCTGGGGGGCCTGGGTGCGGGCCATGGAAAGTTTGCCGAGCAGGTTGGTGAGGAGGCGGTCGAAGTCGCCGCCGATTTTTTCCGAGAATTTGGCCAAGGAGGTGATCTGGCGGGCTTTTTCGATTTCCTCCTGCATTTGAATTTGTTCGCTGATATCGCGGGCGACGATGACGAGGCAGGAGGTGTGGTGGTCTTTCTGGCTGACAACGGCGCGGGATTCGAGGTGAATCCAGTGACCCTCCTTGTGACGCATGCGGTAGCGGATTTTGCGGCCAATGCCGGTGCTGACCGATTCTTCAAAAACCGTGCGGACCATATCCACATCTTCGGGATGGATTTCTTGGAGAGAATAGCTTCCGGTCAGTTCGGCGGGTTCGTAACCGAGAGTGGTGGCGTAGGCGGGATTGTTCCAGATGCGGTTGCCTTTGGTGTCGATGACGGCAAGCAGGTCGCCGACGTTTTCGACGATAAAACGATAAAGCGAGGGGTCGGAGAGGCGGGCGGAGGGGACCGGGGAACGAACTTTGAGGGTTGGAATGCTGCCGGTGGTGGCGCGTACTTTCAGACCCTGTGCCGGGATACTGCCTGTCTTCGTCCGCATATTTTTTCCCGGTGTCATTTCGGTTTTGCCGTAGCTAACCAAAATGCAACCAGATTGCCATCTTCGACAAGCTCAATCGATGTCGGACAGAGTCCGCATTGAGGGGGTAGGGTGGTTTTCCAGCGGGGCATGGTGATTGCGGGAAGCCGCCACGCGGTTACACTGCGCGCATGTGGATTCGAGCCAAAGCGGTGTTGCCCATGTCCGGGCCGAAGTTGTGCGGAGGGGCGGTGCGCGTGGAGGACGGGCGGATCACCGCCGTGGGGGAGGCGGAGGATGGGGGGGAGGTTGTGGACCTGGGGGACGCGGTGCTGATGCCGGGCATGATCAACGCCCACTGTCATTTGGACTACACGGGATTCAAGGGGGCGATCTTTCGTGGCAAAGGGTTCACGGAGTGGATCAAACAGATCAACTCGTTGAAACAATCCTTCACCCCGGAGGATTATCTGGAATTCATCCGGCAGGGCATCCGCTTGTCGATGGAGGCCGGGATCACGACGGTGTTCAACATCGCCGCTTTTCCGGAATTGCTGGCGCGGTTGGAGCGTCCGCCGTTGCGCATCTGGTGGTTTCTGGAGCTGATCGACATTCGAACCAGGATATCGCGGGACGAGACGCTGATCGGGGCATTGAGTTTTTTTGACGAACATTCGGACTGGTTGGGTGGTTTCGGACTGAGTCCACACGCACCGTACACAGCGTCGGTGGAGCTGTACCGGCTGGCCAAGCATTGCGGGGAGGCGCACGGGATGCCGTTCACCACGCACATCGCCGAGTCGGTTGAGGAACAGGAGATGTTTTTGCACGGGGCGGGGCCGCTGTATGATTTCACCCGGTCACTGGGCCGGAACATGGGGGATTGCGGCCAGGGGTCGGCGTTTTCCCATCTGATGGAACACGGGGTGCTGGGGGAACACGGCATCGCGGTGCATTTGAACTACATGCAGTTGTATGATTGGGCGGCGGTCAAGGAGCAGCCGTTGCACGTGGTGCATTGTCCGAAGTGTCATGCGTATTTCGGCCACGCGCGTTTTCCGTTGGAACGGTTTCGCGCGGCCGGGGCCAATGTCTGTCTGGGGACCGACAGTATGGCGAGCAATGAGACGCTGGACATGCGTGCGGAAGTCCGCATCGCGCGGCGCAATTATCCGGAGGTGACGGCGGTGGAGTGGCTGGAAATGATCACGCGCAACCCGGCGCGGGCGATCGGACAGGCCGGAATGCTGGGCGAACTGGCCCCCGGTGCGCGTG
>CAZTYG010000210.1:0-4396 GCA_964617445.1 uncultured Blastochloridaceae bacterium | reverse complement strand
TTACTCCCATAGGCTGATCCATTCCAAAACAAAGCGGCGACACCGCTTTGGGAGCGCCCTCCCGTCAACCGCGCCCCCCTCACACACCGCCATCGAACATCTCAGGAAATTTCTCCCGCGCCATGCGCAGACTAGCCGGCATGAGTTGGTAGCCCACGTGTCCCTGGGGCAGCTCGGCATAGTGGGAGCCGGGCCAGCGGGTGTGGAGGGCGCGAATGGTGGCGGGCGGGGCGACACGGTCGTAGCTTCCCGCCAGTAGCAGGATTTTGGAGGAATCCATGACCGGTTGGTGATGGCTTGGGCAGAAATGTTCCAGCGCATGGCGAACCCGGTCGCGGTCGATTCCGCGCCGCCGCAGCCGCCGTCGGATCATCGCCCCGGCCGGCGATTCCCAGATGGCATGGTCCACATCGGCGATCGGTTCCAATAGCCACGCTGTGCCGACCGACGACTCCAGCAGCAGCACCAACGATCCGACCCAACCGCCGTAGCTGGTGGCCCACAATCCGGCGTGTGGTGCACCGCGTTCCCGGAACAATCGGGCCGCCAGACGCAGCTCGATCACCGACTGGCGGATGCCCGCCGCGGTGCGGATCAGGTTGGAGCTGAGCGCCATTTCCCCGCTCATCACCCCGCGCGGTCGCCGACCGTAGTGATAAGGAAGGTGAAAAAACACGGCGGTCCAGCCGTGGCGGTTGAGTATTTTCGCCCACTGGCGGTAGCCGATGTCGCTCACCGACATGAATCCGTGGAGCAGAAACATCACCGGTGAATTCCATCCACGCGGACCGGGCCAAATGTCCAGATGGGTATGGTTGTTCTCCGGGCAGTCGGACTCCGAACCCGGTGGCGTGGGCAGGCGGTGGCCGCCGCCGCCCTCCCGAAATTCCCATTCCACCCGTTCGGGCACCGCGAAGACTTCCTCCAGCGAGCGACCGCGCAGTGGTCCGAAGTAGGCTTCAAACTCCTGTGGCCCGTGGTCCCCGGCGCGTCCGCGCCATTGCAAAGCGTTGATCATGGCGAAGGAGACCCCGTCCACCAACCTTGCTTGGATTTCGTGCAACCGTCTCACCAGCCCCTCTCCCAGCGTTCTTGTGCCGTGGCCGGCTCCAGGGTCTCCCGGTAGTTGGAATGCCCGCGCATTTGACGCGCCAATTCGTGCCACGCAGCGGTGATAGACTCCTTCAATGCATCCATGTTCCCGTTCGTAGGGATGAGTTCGCCGCAGGCCATCATGAGCAACGGGCGGCGCGTCCAGTTGGCGCGAACATAAAGCTGATCGGTTCCCAACACCAAACACGGCATCACCGGCACCCCCGCCATGGCTGCGATCCAGCCCGCGCCGCGCGGCATCGCCGCACCGCCCAGCACCGAGCCGCCGCCACTACGAATGCCCGCCTCCGGAAACAGAAATACCGCCGCCCCCCGCCGCAGCCGCGAGACCGCCTCGCGCGCCGCGCGCGCATCGCGTCCGCTGCGGTCCACCGGAATCACATCCAGACTCCCGAAAAAAAACCGTCCCGCCGCCGATCCGGACAACTCGCGCATTGCCATGAAATCCACCTTGCGCTGAAACCTTGAACCGACGAATGGGGGGTCGAAGTGGCTGATGTGGTTGCAGACCACCAGCACGCCGCCCTCCGGCAGACGGAAGCGACCCAGCGTGACCCGGCGGCAGGCCAGGCCGAAGACCGCGCGGCTCAAGCCGCACACCGCCCACCAGAAACAGAACCGCCACCAGCGTTGCATGGAGGCTGATCATGCCGCTCTTTAGTCCGTGTTCAAGACAAGCTCCTGTCGATAACAGGAATCGGACCGGGATGATTTGCTTGTTCGCTGTGTTCGTGTTCATTGGTGTAGATATGAGCAGGCCCCCGGACCCCTACCGCCCCGACGTCGTTGTCATCGGCGGTGGACTGGGCGGACTCGCCACCGCCCTCCGGCTCCAACACTCGGGGCACCGGGTCGTAGTGCTGGAAAAGAACCGGACATGTGGCGGCAAGCTGGCCGAACTTCACGACCAAGGATTTCGCTGGGACATGGGCCCCTCGCTGCTCACCATGCCGCACGTGCTCGACGAGTTGTTCGAGTTCATTGGCGCGCGGCGCGTGGACCATCTCACGCTGGAGCGGATGAATCCGGCGTGCCGTTATTTCTGGCCGGACGGGCATCAACTCGACGAGGATGAGGCGTTCTTCGCCCGCCCCGAAGTGGCCGCCTTTCTGGAATACGCGCGCGGGATTTACGAGTTGTCCGGCGAGGCATTTTTGACACGTCCTCCGGACCAGTGGTGGCGCGCCATGCATCCGCGCAACTGGCCGCTGCTGCGCCACCTGCCCAAGCTCTGTACCTTCGCCACCGTTGCCTCCTCGGTCGAGTCGCGCGTCGCCGACCCCCACCTGCGCCAGTTGTTCCAGCGTTTTGCCACTTACAACGGCAGCGATCCCTTTCAAGCTCCGGCAGCCTTTAACGTGATCCCCTATGTCGAGGCAACCTATGGTGGCTGGTATGTGCGCGGCGGCATGGCCCGTATTGCCGTGGTTCTGGAAGAGCTCTGCCGCAAGTCCGGTGTGCAGTTGGTCACCGGAGCACAGGTTATCCGTTGCGATCACCGCGAAATTCAGATTCAGGACGGGCGGCGTTGGAGCGCGCGCCACGTGGTGGTCAACGGCGATGCCATTCGCGCCCACCGCGACTGGGTTCGCCTGCCCGGCTGGGAACACGAGGCCAAAAAGATGTTGACCCCGCCACTGGCGCTCTCCGGATTCGTCATGCTGCTCGGTGTCCGCCACCAATATCCCCATCTCAGCCACCACAACATCTTCTTCAGCGCTGACTACCGCAAGGAATTCCGCCAGCTGTTCGAGCTGAACCTTCCCGCCGAGGACCCCACGATCTACATTAGCATCACAGGGCGCAGCGATGCCGCGGACGCCCCTGATGGCTGCGATAATTATTTTGTCCTGGTCAACGCCCCGGCCGAGACCGATGACATCGATTGGAAAGCCTTCGGTCCTTCTTACAGCAATCTGGTCATCCACAAACTCGAAGATATGGGGCTGGTAGGGTTGTCCTCCAAGATTCTGCGCAGCCATCTCTTCACCCCGGCGGATTTCAGCGCACGCGACCTGTCGATGCACGGCTCCCTCTACGGCTGGGCCTCGCACTCCCCACGCACCGCCATGCTCCGTCCGCCCATGGTCTCCCCGCTGGCACCCAACTGGCATTTCGTTGGCGGCACCACCCATCCGGGTGGCGGCATTCCGCTGGTCCTGCTCGGCGCCAAAATGACGGCGGAGAGAATCGGGCCGAGCGCGGACGGGTGAGTTATTCATCCCTTGCGGCAGAGGGCGAAGCCCGGTGACACCGCTTTGGAAAGACTTCCCGGTGATCCATACGGGAATCGACAATCGATCCCTACTTTGCCACCCCTTCTGGCGATGGTTTCGCTCGCGTCAACTCAACCCGGAGAGGATTCGCGGAATCCAAATGCACGTCGCGCTGGGGAAAAGAAATCGTGATGTTCGCGCCGGCCAGGGCTTCGGCCACGCGATGGCGCACCTCGCTGGCCACCCGGAGCCGTTCGTCCGTTCGCGTCCAGAAATACACCTTGAAGATGAGCGAGTTGTCACCAAATTCCGAAAACAACGTGAATGCTTCGGGCTCGGCCAGAACGCCCTCCGTGTCCCGCACGGCCTCGAGCATGAGTTCCGCTGTCTCCCGGGTGGGTGAGCCATAAGAGACCCCCACCGTGAGAATGGAGCGCAGGACATCATCCGATAGTGTCCAGTTGGTGATGATGCTTCCCAGCAGCAAACTGTTGGGCACAATCTTGTGAGAATTGTCCATGTCACGCACCCGAGTGCTGCGCAGGCCGATGGTCTCCACCCGCAACACCCTGCCCTCCATTTCAATCAGATCGTTCTGATGCACCGGACGTTCGACCAACAAAATAATGCCACTGATGAAATTTTTAATCACTTCCTGGCTGCCGAAACCCACGGCAATGGCCAGAATTCCGGTGACCACCGTGAAGGAAGTGAGGGAAAAATTGAAGGCGTTGAAGATGAAGATGCAGATGGCGAGTGTGACAGAATAAAGAATCAGCTTTTGGGATGCGGCCGCTTTGCCGGGACTCATCCCGGCTTTCGAAATCAGCAGCGCGGCCGCCACCCGGCTGAAATGACCGGCAAAAATGAATCCGATCGCCACCCAGAAGACGACCCAGAACAGGGTCGAAATACGGAAGGCTTTGTCATTGAGGATGAACAATTGGGTCTTCCAGACGGCATGGGTCTGGTCTTGGACCATGTTCCAGATCGCTCCCACCGAAAGCCCCGATGTCCAGTCCGTCAGCTCGCCACTGAAATTTTCCAGCCGGGATAAAAGAGTTTCC
>CAZTYG010000209.1:0-4410 GCA_964617445.1 uncultured Blastochloridaceae bacterium | reverse complement strand
GCCACCGCCCCGGCCCCCGCCAGCGCCGTCATCGCCGCCCCCGCCGGCAACACCACCGGCTCCCGCTGCCACCCTCCCCCCGCCGCCATCGCGAACAAAAACGCCAGCCCCACCCCCGGCAGACAGGCATGGCTCAGCGTGTCGCTCAACAACGACCGTTTGCGCAACAATAAAAACGTACCCACCCAGCCGGCCGCCGCCCCCAACGCCGCCGTTCCCGCCAACACCACCCGCGTATTGTGGTCCTGTAACGTAAACACCCGCAGCCATTGCTCCCAGCCCGGCCAAACAGCCAGCCACGCGCTCATCGCGGCAGCTCCTCGCTGCGCAACACTTCCACCGCGTCGCTCAGCACCGCCAGCTGGTTGCCATAGGTCTTACGCAGATGATCCGCGTCAAACACCTCCGCCACCGGGCCCGCCGCCACCACCCTCATGTTCAACAACACCACCCGGTCGAAGTACCCCCGCACCGTCTGCAAATCATGATGAACACACACCACCGTACGCCCACGATCCCGTATCTCATGCAGCAAATCGACAATCGCCCGCTCCGTCGCCGCGTCCACACTGGCAAACGGCTCGTCCATCAAATACAACTCCGCATCCTGCACCAGCGCCCGCGCCAAAAAAACGCGCTGCTGCTGTCCCCCCGACAACTCGCTGATCTGCCTCCCCGCGTAGTCCGCCATCCCCACCCGCTCCAACGCGCCAAGCGCGCGCTCCCGGTGCGTCCCTCGAACCGGAAGAAACCAGCCGATCCTCCGGTACAAACCCATTGCCACCACATCCAGCGCGCTCACCGGAAAATCCCAGTCCACCGATTCCCGTTGCGGAACATACGCCACCCGGTGCCTGGCTTTCGCGAACACCCCGCCGAAGAATCGCACCTCTCCGGCCGAAATCGGAACCAACCCCATCGACGCCTTCAACAACGTGCTTTTGCCCGCCCCATTCGGCCCCACCACCGCCGTTACCGAGCCACGCGGCACCGCAAAATCCACATCCCACAGCACCATCTTGCGCCCATACGCCACACTCAAATCCACCGCCTCCAAGGGCACGTCTTCATCGGAACCGTCCCCCATCGAATTTCGCTCCGTTGCCGTCGTCATACGGCATAAACACTACATCCACCGTTATTAGCGTCAACTAACTTTATTAATTGGATCATACAGATGGGAAAGAATCTGGTGCAGCACCCGATGGGAATCCTGCGCGGAGTTGATGCGAACCTTGAGGCCTTCGTCGAAGGAATTCTCCAATCCGGGCAACTCACGGCGGTAGATGGAAAGGCGGTGGCGGACGATGTCCATGTTGGCGTCATCGGCTCGATTCTCTTTCATAGCCCGGTCCTCGGCGCGGCGGATGATCTCGGCATCGTCGCATTCAAAGAAGAATACTTTTCGAATGTCGAACTTGTCGCGAATCGCGGCGGCCTGGGGCGCGGTACGCGGAATACCGTCGAGCACCAGCATCTGGTCATCGGGATGAAAGCCCCCGCCGGCAACCAGAAGGTCGTAGCAGGTGAAGAAAATCCGCAACGCCAACTCGTCGGCAACCAGTTCTCCGCGCGAAGTAAGCCGGGAGATTTCCCGCAGTTCGATACGCTCCTCCGGGCTGGAAGCATGATAATTGCGAAAGGCCTGTCCGGTGGAAAAGTGGCAGAACCCCGGCAACACGCCCAAGGCCTTGCCATGGGTTCCTTTGCCGGACGCGGGGGGACCGATCAATACGATGGTACGCGGAGGTAAGGACATCACTCCATGGACCCTACCGGCGTCTTGTGACCGAGAGAAGTCCAATCAACGCGGCTGAGTTACTTCGTAATCGAAACCGCGATACGGGAGGCGATCATCTGGAATACTGCGGAGATATCCCCGGTGTCGGCTTGCTGAAACAGCCCCTCTCTGTGATCAGCACCGGGGTAAGGGACATTGCCATGGTTGGCCATGCGGCGGAGCACCGCAGCGGGACCGGTTCCTGTTTGATATCCAATCGTATAGACCGTGGCCCGCTGCTGGATGCGGGCGATGAAACACTGGGCTTCTGTTAGGAAGTCGCCCTCATCGAGAAACGTGCCGTCCAAGGAATTGGAGTTGAGATACCGTCCATCCCGATCTTCGGGGTGCATGTTGTTGCGAACCCACTCCGCCCTGCTCGGACGGTAAATGTAACGAGGAAAGCCGAGTGAGCGAACCATGCTCTCGCCATTCATTTCATAGTTGTTGTGATTGGGTCGATCTTCGTTATCACCATCATTGTGCCGCCAATGGTTGTTGTCTTCCAGCCACTCGCGATCTTCGGCACTCAGGTCATTAAAATACAAACCGTAGTAGAAATCAGGGTAATAATCCGTGAGCCTTGCAAAGGCACGGTTCCAGCTGTTATATGCGTGGGCTCCTCCAGTATTGGTCATACCAGCAGTATTCGTTTGTTCGATGAAGATACCGCGGTTATTGGAGCCATCTTTGGTGGCACTGCCGTAGTAATTGGCATAAACCCTCCCGGCAGTATTGTAGAAACTCAGCCAGTCGTTGCTTAAATTCGCCCCACTGCGGTTGGTAACCTCCATTTTTGCCGCCGGTGTGGTGGGATTGTTGGAAGTGCTGTTGTTGCCTGGCCATACTGGTTCCGGAACGCTCACTAGATATCCATACCGCGGTTGGAGCATTTCCCAGCGGATGCGAGCGGTGGAGGTTTCATGGTAAAAGTCCGGAAGGCTGCGGAGATAGTTTACATTATTGTGAGCCACGGTGGTGTCCTGTTGGGTGGCATTGAGAACTTCATTCGCCGAATTGCGCAACTGAAAGAACTGGCCGTTGGGCTCGTAGATCACATTCCACCAGTTGCGCGGCCAACTGAAGGCTCCCTCATGACGTCTCTTCCAGGTGCCAAAGCTGGCCGAACCACCGGGCACATTGTAGGTCTGCGCGTGAATCGCCACATTCACACCCGGCATGGCATCAAAATTCCGCGACCCGAAAAGTGTGTCAAGGTTGTAAGGACCCGTGCGTCCTGCTCCGGCACCCGGACGCGTAAAGTTGGTCAATTGCCCCCAACCGCGGCCGCCGTAAGTGGATGCATTTATCAGCTTCGCACCATGCCAAGTGGGTACCCTGCGCGTTCCTGTCCATCCCAACTGAGCCGAAGCTTGCGTGGGTGTTCCATCGATGCTTGGTTCATATCGTTCCAGAAACGTGGTGGAAGCATCGCTGAAACTGACGGTGGCCGCTGTTGTGGATGGATTCCAGCCGTAACCGCGTCCCACCGCCCAGGTGCGCAGGGTATTGAAACCTCCATCGGTGAGAAACACGTAGGATACTTTGTAATTGTCCCGGACCGTGGCGGCGGTGCCGCGGGATAAAAACGACTCCACGGATTCAAACGCCAGGCGCATACCTTCGGAAGCACTTGTGGAACCGTTGAAGCCATACTCGGGACGCGTTGCGGCACTACCGTTGACTGCGAGTTTATCCAGCGCCGCCAAAGCATCGGTACGGAACGGACGGGAAGGCTCCACCACCCCATTGGGCCCGATATTGTCCGGGATCGGTTCCGGGTATATGGGTATCGCGCGGGTCCCATAGATAAAGATCGCAAACCGGTCGCGTTCGTCGCTGAAAAACTCGCTGTTGACAAACTCTTTGGCCGCCATGGTCATGGCATACCACTTGGAAGACTCGCCACTGCCGCGCATCGAACCTGATACGTCGAGCACCATGACAACGATGCCCGGAAAACGTTCCGCCACGGAGACTTCCTCCACTCGCAGGCGGTCGATCTGCGCCAGACGCATAAAAAATGTGTCCATGTACTTGTGGGTTCTGATCTCGACGCTGACGGCGTCATCGTCCTCGCCGGTGCTTTTGATGTTGTAGGCGATGAACGACTCATTGTCGGAATTGCGCCATACCGAAAAGGTCTCTCCATCGATCTCATCGCTCACCCATTCAAATTCACCCTCGTAACCGTCGACATTCGCCCTCATGAATTCCATGATGATTTGCTCCCGGGTATCGTCGGTCGCGGAAACACGGTTGGCCAGTCGGATGGCGACACCGTCCACGCTGCGGGAGAGGATCGCGCGTTCGCGATAGTATAACCCCATATCCACCGCCAGCCCTAGAATCAGAAACAGAAAAAAGAACACAAACAACGCCAGCATCGGCATGATTTGCCCGCGGCAATGATGGTGGCGCAGGACTCGTAATTGCTTAATAAAGGGTGTATTCATAAACGCCGATCCGGTTTTCATTGTCGAAATTGAGGAATGTGGCCATGGGGGTGATCACGACAGGAGGGTGGAATACTTCGACCAACACCACCCAGTCAGCCGCGGTACGGTTGACTACTTCGGGGTTGATGATGGTGTCGGGAATCATTGTATATTCGTAATCATCCCCCGGAT
>CAZTYG010000208.1:0-4477 GCA_964617445.1 uncultured Blastochloridaceae bacterium | reverse complement strand
CGACCACGTCGGCCTCGTCGAGGCCCATCACCCCGCCGCAGATACCGACATCGAGGCCGCCGCCATCGAAGCCGGAGCCGACGACTTCAAGCCCATCACCCACCAGGACAACGACGACATCCCCGCAGACGCCGTCGGCGCGCGATTCGTCACCAACCTCACCGCCATGCACCAAGTCGCCCAATGGCTCGGTGCCAACGGCTGGACCGTCGTCACCAATGAAATGGGATACCTGCCCAAAAATCTCGTCCAACTCGACGACACCCAGCGTGCTGAAGTCGGCGAATTCCTTCAGGCCCTCGACGACCACGACGATGTCCACCGCGTCTGGGCAGCCGTCTGATCCGCCGCCTGCCCGAACCCCGATCGTCCGCGGAGAGGGATTTCAACCTCTTGTTTCCGCACTGAGCAGCACCACGGGCCCGGATGGTCGGGCAGAACCCACTTCGGGTTCGATGCTGATGAAAAAGATCAGTCGTCGTCCGGCTTGCTCCGGGATGGTGAAGGCGGTGACCACCGGGCCTGTCCGAGTATGAGGGAAGACGCCCAAGGAGTAGGGGCGGTCGATTGTGGTATCCAGAATCCAGAGTTGGTAGGCCAGTCCGTCTGGGAGCCGGGGCATGGCCGTGGCGGCAAGCCTGACCCGCCCGCTCTCCGGCTCCCAGACCAGCCGTGCGGACGCATCCATGTAGTCCGGCATCTGTGGTGCGAGTTCCGCGGTGACTTCTACCGGGCCGTCATCCTGCGGGGGTGGCGTGGCGATCGGTGGGCGGGGCGAAGGCAGGGGCGGCGGCGCGGTGATTTCCACCGGTGTGTCATCGCCGTCGTCCGTCGAACGCGGCGCAAACGAAAGCAACACCAGCACGAGAATCACCACCACCAAGGACCCCACCGCGACCAGCGCCCCGCGCGGAAGTTTCCGAACCCGGCGGGCGAGACCGGTGTTTTCGCCGCCCTGATGGGAAAGTTTCTTCAACAACCTTTCCCGCAGTTCGGGAGGCGGTACGGCAGGCGGCACCGCCCAGGCCATTTCGCTCTGCGCCTCGCGCAGCTCCCGCGCCAGCCGGCACAATTCCGCGTCCGCTTCGAGCATCTTCACGAACGCCCCGCGGGCCGGTTCCTCCAGCAGGTCCAGCGCGTACAAAGCCGCCTGGTCCTCCCCCGGAATCCCGGACAACGGTTCCCCCGCGCCGAGTTTTACCCGCAGTGCCGATAAGGCACCGCGAATGCGCATGGCCAAGTCCTTGGGCGATTCCCCCTCTGTGCGTGGAATTTCCGCCATGGTCCGGCACTGAAGGAACACCGACTCCAGCAGTGTCAACTCCCCGGCCTCCAACCCCTGGATCGCCCGCCGCACCCGGCGGCTCTCTTTCTCGCCTTCGGAGACAGGATCGGTTGCTCCCCCGGCGGGTTCCACGCGCAGTTCGAATTCCGATGTGCCGAGGGGTTTGCGCGGGGAATGGTGCAAGGCGGCGACCGCCTCACGGCGCGCGATGGAAACCAGCCAGCACAGTGCGCGCCCGCGTTCCGGGTGAAACTCCGGGGCGTGCACCCATGCACTGCGCATCGTTTGTTCCAACAAACGCCGCGCCAATGCGCCGTCGCGTGTCAGTGCGTAGAGCAGCGAGCACAAGGGATCGCAGAGCCGGTCGTACAACTCCGCGAACGCCGCCTGGTCGCCGTGCCCCGCGGCCTCCAGCAATGCGTTCTCCTCGCGGCGGCGGGTGTTGCTTTCAGTGGCCACGGCTCCATCCATCCCACCATCCAAGCCGTCCGCACGCTTTCGGACAAGCAAACCCGTATGGCGGGGGGAACGGGAATGGGGGTGCGGCGATCTGCGCCGCTTTTGGATGTGGGCGGATGGGGAGATTCAACGCATCCGGTCGGCGAACACGGTCCGGTCTTGCGGCAGCCGTCCGGGGTTGCCGGGAACCGCCTCCGGGTATCCAATCGGGAGCAACAGCGCGATGGCGATATCGGGGTCGTCGCCGACGCCGATGGCTTGTTTGACCCCGGCCTCGTCCCAGCCGTTCATGAAACAGGTTCCCAGTCCAAACGCTTCTGCCGCCAATGCGCATGTTGCCGCGCAGATCATCGCGTCTTTGACCGCATATTCCCGTTCCAGTCCTTTGGCCGCCAGGCCGTTCTGAAAACCGGGGGCGCTGGCCTTGATCCAATCGCCGAATTTTTCCGGCCATACACCCGATGCCACGGCCTGTTGAATGATGGGCTCCATGGTTTTCTCCCAACCACGGACCGATGCGGCGAAGACAAATGTGACCGGTGCCTGGATCAACTGCTTTTGCCCCCAGGCAACATCGGCCAGCGCCTGTTTTTGTGCCGGGTCCTTTACCACCACCAGCCGGGTCGGCTGGAAATTCCAACTGCTGGGCGCTTCCAGGGTCAGATCGATGATCTGTTGCAAAACATCATCGGGGATGGGGTCGGACTTGAAGGTTTTGATCGCGCGGCGGTGGCGGATGGCCTGGGATGTGGAGAGTTCGGTCATGGCGGGAACATAACCCCACCGGCATTCTTGGCAAGGCGTGTCCTTCAAATTACGATGGAAAAATTGAATTTGCCCGGTGCCCGTCCTTCCGATAAGTTTGCCCTCTTCCGGGGCTATAGCTCAGTTGGTAGAGCGTCTCGTTCGCAATGAGAAGGTCAGGGGTTCGAATCCCCTTAGCTCCACGGACGAAGTCCGGGGACGGTATATCAATCGCCGGAGGCGCACACCGGGATCACGGAGGGGGGCGCGGCCAAAATTCCCCTTAGCTCCACGGACGAAGTTGTCGGCGTCACACCATCCTCTGGATTCGAAGCTCGCATGCTACGTTGCTTCTGGAACACAGTTTTCTTCCAGCCATCGGGCGGAGTGGGCGGCATCGGTTTCGCCGGACGCTTGGGCCAGGGTTTGCAGCAGGGCCTCCCTTGAAGTCCGGTTCGGCACCTTCATGATCTCATCAGACCCCGGACGATCCGGGGGCCGGATCGTTGAGGTGGTGTTGGTGCGGGGTGTTTTCCAGCACGGCAAGGGCCTGGCCCGCGAGATAAAGCGAACCCAGCAGCAGCCAGCCGCCGGGGGGAGGGGATTGCAGATTGGCGTTCCATGCCTGATCGAAGCAGTCCCAAATTCGGACGGGTGATTTTAGGAACAATCCGGCGGCGGCGGGCGGTGGAAGGGCGCGGGGGGAGTCGATGGGAACGCACCAGATTTCGGTTTCCGCGCGATCAAGAAGCCGGACCCACTCGTCGGGGTGTTTGTCGCTCATGCAGCCGAAGAGGATGCGGGCGGGAGCGGCGGGAGCGGCGGCGTTCCAATTGCGGAGCGTTTCGCGGACGGCGGGGGCATTATGGGCGCCGTCGATGACACCCAGTGAGTGGCTTGTGACGCGTTGGAATCGTCCGGGCCAGTGGACGTGTGTGAGCGCGGCGGGAGTTGCGCCACCGTTGCGGAGGAGACGGTAAGCGGTCCAGGCGGTGGCGGCGTTGCCTGCCTGGTTCCAGCCAAACAGATTCGTTGTCAGAGGCGTGCCATCGGAAACACACGTGGTGCGCCAGGCGGTGGAATCGTGGTGGATGTCGGCGGGTTCGGGAACTTCGTGCAGCGCCACGCCGCGTTCTGCCGCCGTGGCGCGTATGACTTCCAAGGCTTCCGGTGGTTGGCCGGGATGGATGACGGCGGGGACGCCGGGTTTGAGAATGCCGCATTTTTCAGCGGCGATCTCCCGCAGGGTGCCGCCCAGGTATTCCATGTGATCACGTCCGATGGGGGTGAGAATGCAGCACTCCGGATCGACGATGTTGGTGGAGTCCAACCGCCCGCCCAGTCCGGTTTCGATCACGGCGATCTCCACTTGCGCTTCGCGCATGGCGTCGAAGGCCATGGCGGTGACCGCCTCGAAAAAAGTCGGTTCCACACCTTCCTCCTGAAGTGCGGCGACCACCTGTTGGACCCGCGCGGTGGAGGCGGTGAGGGCGGGGTCGGCAATCGGGGTGCCATCGATCCGTACGCGCTCGTGGAAACGGACCAGGTGTGGTGAGGTGAACAAGCCGGTGTGTATGCCCTCGGCGCGTAGCAGCGCCTCCAGCATGGCGGCCACTGAGCCTTTGCCGTTGGTGCCGGCGATGTGAATGGAGCGAAAGGCGCGGTGGGGCGAACCGAGCAGGGAGTCGAGACGGCGCATATTCTCCAGGCCCAGCTTCATGCCGCGGGACTGGAGGGAGTAAAAAAAGTCGTGGGCTGCGGAGCCGCTCAAGCGAGGTAGTCCAGGCACGCAGCCAGGGTGTTGCGCATCTGCTTGCGGTGAACGATGTGGTCGATCAGCCCCCGCTCCAACAGGAATTCGGCGGTTTGAAAGCCTTTCGGCAGTTCTTGTTGGGTCGTTTCTTTGATGACCCGCGCGCCGGCGAAGCCGATCATCGCCTTCGGCTCGGCCAGAATGAGGTCGCCCAGTGTGGCATAGCTGGCCATGAC
>CAZTYG010000207.1:0-4477 GCA_964617445.1 uncultured Blastochloridaceae bacterium | reverse complement strand
TGAAGAGCATATGCTCGAGAAAATGCGCGCCGCCGTGGAGGACCGGGCTTTCGTAGCGCGTGCCGGAACGAAACCATAACCCCACCGAAACGCTTTCCAAGTGGCGAATTTCATCATGCGCCACCACTGACCGTTCGATATCACTGACTGTTACTTTTCCCATCGATGGATGGTATCCGCGATCCCTCCGATAGAAAAGCCTGTGCTTCACAAGATTGTCACGAATCATGCGGCGGCCAAGATAGCGCGCGCCGTATGGAGGCCCGACAACCAAACGTCCTCCACCCGGCTCGGAGAAAAACTGTCGCCCGCAAGATAAAGACCCTGGGACTTCGGCAGCGGCGGCTGGTTTGGGTTCACAGGTCGGGCGTACCGCCAGCGATGGGCGAAGCAATCAAGATAATCATCCGGGCTCAGACCCCAGACTTTTTCCAAATTACGCTTCAGTATCGCAAGCCAACCCCCCGGATCGTCCTCCAGATACGCATTGCTGAACGCCGCTGAGGAATGAACAACAAACACCAACTCGCCGGGACGGACACGATTCTCTTTATGATTCTCGCAGGCACTCCATTCGAGCGCCGCTCCTATCCGCCGGAAATGGCGGGCATACCAGGCCGGATGACCCAGCCGGTCACGGTAACTGAAGAATGCGGCCAAACACGGGTGGTAGAGTGAAGGAAAGGGTTCTTTTCCGACCAGCAATCGAAGAGTCTGGGGCAGGGGCGTGGTCAACACCAGACGGTCGCATTTCTCCCCGCCGGCCTCCCAACCATACGCAGTCGCCCGGACCTGATCCACGGCACATTCGCGTCGAATGTCGATTCCCTCCGCCAGATATGTACCCATTCGGTTATTTCCTTCCGGAAGATAGAGACGTCCCCCGGTACCGGCTTCGATCTCCTCCCCGGCATGATCCACCACCGGCTCACGCAAAGGGCGAACACGGTCGCCGAGGCTCTCTACGAAGGTGCGAAACTCGGGATGACGCGCGGTGAAAAATTGGGCTCCGTGATCGACAATATGTCCACGCCAGGACCGGGTGGCACAGCGTCCCGCAAGCGAGCGGGATTTTTCCAGCACAATGACCTCGATGCCCGCATCCGCCAAGACGCGGGCGCAGGAAAGACCGGAAATCCCCGCTCCAATAACTCCCACGCGCATCCTCCACCCATAACCCACGACGGAGGAAAAACAATGGCTTCCCCACCCCATTCACACGTTTTCCACGACACGTCACTTTCACAGGTGTGAAAGTGACGTGTCGATGTTCGAACAAGCCGTTGAGATTCCATATGTTTTCAATCTTGTTTCTTGATGGTGGTTGATGGGCTGCGGATGCGGGTCAAGGCGAGGAGGTGGTTGTGACCGGGGGTGGCGTGGACCATATAAAAGCGCATCCATGGACGGTCGCGTCCGCGTAGAAGCTTGAAGGCCGTGCCGGTCCCGCAAAGATGGGCGGAACGTTCGCTGAGAAATGTGACCCCTGTTCCCGCAGCGACCAGATTGACGGCCAGGGCGCGTGTGCCCGCCTCTTCCACAACTTCCGGCAGGAATCCCGCGCGCTGACAGGCCGCCATGATGTCGGTATGCAGCTGCGGATTGTCGCGCGCGGGAAAGAGGATGAACTTCTCTTTGCCAAGCGCCGAAAGCGCAATCCGTCCCGGAGACCGGGCAAGCGGGTGTTCGTGCGGCAGGACCACACCGATCTCTTCGCGCGCCACCTCGCGACTTTCCAGCGCCTTGTCCCCGCCGGGACTGGAGGTGAAAGCGACATCCAATCCGCCCTGCCCGACTTGGCGAACGAGGGCTTCAGAATGATCCAGTCGCAGCACCAAGGCAAGGCCGGTGGATTTCTTGCGCAGCCGCGCCAGCAGTCCGGGAAGGAATCCGGCCATGGCCGCCTCGGTGTAGCCAATGGTCAACTGCCCGCGCTCGCCCCGGGCCACCTCGCGTGTCTCGCGCAACATGACGGCAGCTTGTTCCAGCCAATCATCGGATCGACGCCATACATACTCTCCCGCCGGTGTCAGCGTGACCCGGCGTTTCTCGCGATGAAATAGCGGCGTTCCGATCATTTCTTCCAGACGGGCAACCTGCCGCGAGAGGGCCGGCTGGGAAAGCCGCAGGTCCTCCGCCGCCCGGTGAAAATTCAACCGGGCGGCCACGGCCCGAAACCCCAGCAGCAGGCGAACCTCCATGATATTTGATGCACTATAGTTATCAGTTGATGCCATTTTGATATTTTACACAAATCATTGTCCATGCCACTGTATTTTTTCACAAGGAACCAATCATGGGAAAAACGCTGTTTGAAAAAGTATGGGACGCCCACACGGTGGCGGTGCTGTCCAACGGGCAGACGCAATTGCTGATCGGCACCCACCTGATCCACGAGGTTACCAGCCCGCAGGCCTTCGCCATGGTGCGCGAACTCGGCCTGCCGGTGAAGTTTCCCTACCGCACCTTTGCCACGGTGGACCACATCGTTCCCACCGACCAGTTCGAGGAACCGTTTTCCGATCCGCTGGCCGATGCGATGATCAAGGAGCTGCGGAAAAATTGCGCGGACTTCGGCATCACATTTTTCGACCGCTCGTCGGGCAAGCAGGGAATCGTGCATGTGGTCGGTCCCGAACAGGGGATCACCCAGCCCGGCACGACCATTGCCTGTGGCGACTCCCACACCTCGACCCATGGCGCCTTCGGTGCGATCGCATTCGGCATTGGCACCACCCAGGTGCGCGATGTGCTTGCCACCCAGACGATGGCGCTGGGCAAACCAAAGGTGCGGCGGATCGAGGTCAACGGCACCCTGCGTCCGGGCGTTTATGCCAAGGACGTGATCCTGCACATCATTCGAACCTTGGGGGTCAACGGCGGCACCGGCTTCGCCTACGAATACGCCGGCACGACCTTCGACAACTTCACCCAAGAGGAGCGAATGACGGTCTGCAACATGTCGATCGAAGGCGGCGCACGCGTGGGTTACGTCAACCCCGACCAGACCACCTTCGACTACCTCAAGGGCCGCCCCCATTGTCCCCAAGGCACGGCATGGGACGAGGCGGTGGAGCGCTGGAAGAGCTTTGCCTCGGACCCGGACGCGGTTTACGACGATGTGGTGAAGTTTCGCGCGGAGGAAATCGAACCGACGGTGACCTGGGGCATCACTCCGGGACAGGGCGTGTCCATCAATGAGAACATTCCCGCCCCCGATGACGTGCCGGAAAGCGAGCGAGCCACCACTGCGGAGGCCTTGGAGCACATGAAGTTCGAGGGCCGCACACCGATCAAAGGCAAAAAAATCGATGTGGCCTTTCTCGGCTCCTGCACCAACGGCCGGTTGAGCGACTTCGAGGAAGTGGCCCGACATCTTAAGGGCCGCAAGGTGGCCGAAGGGGTGAAAGCCATTGCCGTCCCCGGCTCCCAGATCGTCGCCCAGCTTTGCGAGGCCAAGGGGATCGACAAAGTCTTCATCGATGCGGGTTTCGAATGGCGCGGGGCGGGCTGCTCCATGTGCCTGGCCATGAACCCGGATAAACTGGTCGGCGACCAGCTCTGTGCCAGCTCCAGCAACCGCAACTTCAAAGGCAGACAGGGCAGCATCACCGGACGAACCCTGCTCATGAGCCCGGTCATGGTCGCCGCTGCGGCCGTCACTGGAAAAGTCAGCGACGCCCGCGAAGTATTCGCCTCTTAAACCCAATCGGAAATCGTCATTCGCAAATCGAAATTCCCATTATGCCCCTCGAAAAAATCACCACCATCACCGGTCGCGGCGTGCATGTGCCCGGCGACGACATGGACACTGATCGAATCATCCCCGCGCGCTTCATGAAATGCGTCACCTTCGATGGACTCGGCGCATTCATGTTCTACGACGTGCGTTTCAACGAAGACAATACGCCGAAGTCCCACCCCTTGAACGATCCGCGTTTCCAGGGGGCGCGGGTGCTCATCACCGGCAATAACTTTGGCTGCGGCTCCTCACGCGAACACGCTCCGCAGGCCATCTATCGTTTTGGTATCCGGGCCGTCATTGCCGAGGGATTTGCCGAAATCTTCTTCGGCAACTCCACCACATTGGGCATGCCCTGCGTCACCGTCAGCCATGCGGACCGGCTGGAACTGGCGGGGATCGTCGAGGCCGATCCCGCCGCCACACTGACTATTGATCTTGAAAAGAAAGAAATTCGGGTCGGCAACCGCGTCTTCCCCTGCGAAATCCGCGAGGCCAACCGCCAGGGATTGATCACCGGTCACTGGGACCCGATCGCCGACCTGCTAGATAACTTGCCCAAAGTTCAGGAAACGGCGGCTAGCTTGGCATACATGGCCCGCTAGGCGAAGGCTCGCCAAGGTTCCATGCCTCATTGACCGGCAATTATTACCCTATAGGCATAATATTTACTATATAGGAAAAAAAATTTTCTATTTTGTTCTGTTCATTCCCAGAGAACAGGTAAAAAAAGCG
>CAZTYG010000206.1:727-4491 GCA_964617445.1 uncultured Blastochloridaceae bacterium | reverse complement strand
CGGGCGGGGGCTTCGCCGGTTTCGATGTAGCGGGCGGCGGGGTCGGCTACGATGTTGACGCGTTGTTCGCGGTCGGTGAGTTCTTCGAGTTCGGCATCGGTGTTGACAACGAAGGGTTGCATGAGGATGACGAGTTCGCTTTTTCCGGCGGTGCGGCGGGTGGAGCGGAAGAGATAGCCGAGGCCGGGGATGTCGGAGAGGAAGGGGATGCCGGAGGTGGTGCGGTCGAGGCTTTCGGTGACGAGTCCACCGAGGACCACGGTCTGGCGATTATCGACGGTGATGGAGGTGTTGAGCTGCTGGGTGCCGATTTCGGGGATTTGGTTGCCGTCGATGATGGTGGTGCCGATGATGTTGTCGTTGCGCTGGAGAATATCGAGGGTGACCTGGTTTTCCGAGTTGATGAGGGGGGTGACCTGAAGTTCGAGGACGATGTCTTCGAAGCCGATGTTGGTCTGAAAGGTCTGGTTGGTGCCGGCTCCGGCACCGGTCCCGGGGGTGGTGAGAGTGGATGTGGGGACGGCGACGCGGCGTCCGGAGAGAATGGTGGCGGGTTGGTTGTTGGAGGTGTAGATGGATGGACGGGAGAGGACCTGGAAACGTCCGGTGGTTTTGAGGGTGTTGACGTAGTAGTCGATGGCGGAACCGATGGCACCATAGATGGTGAGCCCGGAGGCGAGGGGAAATAGGTTCGCTGCGGTGAGGGATTTTGGATCGGGGACGAGGGAGGTAACGCCGGAGCGGTTACGTTGGCCGACGGCGACCGTGTCGCCAAATTTCTTGAAGATATCGACGGAAAGTTC
Source organism: uncultured Blastochloridaceae bacterium (assembly GCA_964617445.1). Lineage (GTDB taxonomy): Bacteria > Verrucomicrobiota > Verrucomicrobiia > Methylacidiphilales > CAZTYG01 > CAZTYG01. The sequence continues at coordinate 3,688 of CAZTYG010000206.1, read as the reverse complement.
GAAGCCGTCATCGACAGCAAGCTGGCCGATGACGGTGGCGATGAAGACCTGGCGGGGTTGCTGGTCGAGGATGTCGAGGAGGTCGGCGGCGCGCTGGATGTTTTCCGGGGGGCCGGTGATGATGATGGAATTGGCGCGGTTGTCGGCGATGAGGCGTGTTTTACCGACGGAGACGGATGAGGGTGCGGCTTCTTCGCGGGCGGTGGCCTGAACTTGGCCGATGCCCGCGCGGCTGCCTGACTGCTGCTGTTGTTGTTGCTGCTGCTGTCCTGGCTGGCGTTGCTGTTGTTGGCCGGTAGCGGACTGGTCGATCTCGCTGTCCTTGTCGCTGATGAGTTCGGCAAGGATAGGGAGGATGAGTCCGGCGGAGACGTATTTGAGGGGGCGTTCGTAGGGCTGCATGACTTCGACGGCGGTGTCGAATTCGGCGATGAGGTTGCGAATGTAGTCGAAGTTGGCGGGGCGGGAGATGACCAGGATGCGATTGGTGCGGGGGTCGGGGATGAGCTGGGTGGTGCCGGCGAGTTGAAAGAGGTCGGTACCGCCGACACCGGCGGAGGCGTCGGCGGGTGCCGCCTGTTGTTCGCCGCGTCCGGCTTGTTCGCGCGGGGTCTGGCCGCGCTGCTGTCCCGTTTGGGTGGAGCTGCGGCGTTCGATGAGTTCGGTGATGGATTGGGCGACGCGTTCGGCATCGGCGCGTTCGAGTTTGATGAAGCGGGTGGTGAGCTGGGCGGGAGGGACGTCCATCAGTTCGAGCATGGAAACGATTTTGCGGACGAGCGGGGTTTTTTCCGTGATGATGAGCGACTGGCTTTCGGGGACGGCGAGGATGCGCCCGTATTGGGTGTTGGCAGCGACGCTTTGTTGGAGAAGGGCGACGGCCTGGGTGGCGTCGATGTATTTGAGAGGGAGGTAATAAGTGACGACGATGTCGGTGAGTGGGAGGGCGGCGAGGTTGGTGAAGAGGGGGACGCCTTCACTCAGCGGGCTGCGGACCTGGGTGTTGACGATTTTGGCGGTTTTTTCATCGACGGGTACGAAGGCGTAGCCGTTGAGCAGAAGGGAGGCCTCGACAAAGCGGATGGCTTCGTCTTTGGGCAGGGGTCGCTGGGTGACGATGGAGAGTTCGACTCCGGCGAGGTTGGAGTCGCGAATGATATTTTTTCCGGTCCACAGTTCGTACATGTCGAGGACGCTGCCGACAGCGACCTGGGGCCATTGGAGTTCCACCAGTTCTCCTCCGTTTTCGGGTCCGGCATCCTGCGCGGTGATTGCGGAGGCAAGGAGGCAGAGAGATAAGAGCAGGGGAAAAAATCGGGCGGGTTTCATTGTTGGTTTTGGGCGGGCGGCGGGCGGATGATGCGGCGGCGCACGACGGGTTGGGTTCCGGGCTGGGTGCCGGGTTGGGATGCTTGAGCCGGATTACGGACATTGGGTTGGCGTGGCGGGGTGGGACGGCCTTGTACCGGCACGGGCACCGGAGGACTGGCGGATGCGACATAGCCGGGGCGGTTGGCGAGCATGTTGGTGTCGTAGCGCAGGGCGACGGCGTGTTCGAGACCATCTCCGGGATCATCGGTCAGGTCGTGATCAAGGTGCGAGGCACGGACATGGAGTCGATGATGGCGGTGGCGGAGACGTTCTTGGGATCGCGGTCGTAGTTGAGCTCCAGCAAGCGACGGGGAGAATTCTCGTCGGCCGTGGAAGTAATGATGTGGGTTTTGTTGGTGGTTTTATCCAGCACGGTGAGCATTTGCTGGCTGCCGAAACGGGCGACGCCGATCAGGACATATTGGGCATCGGGTTGTGCGGGCCCGGCATCGGCCAGGACAGTGCGATCAAATGCGGATTGCTCCCAAAGGTTCTGAAAGTGGTCGAGGGGGCGGGGATCGGGAAGGGAGGCGACGGCGGAGAACCCAGAGCACAAAAGACCCATGACCAAGAAACCGGACAGCCGGTGGGCTGTGGTTCGTTTGGGAGTCAGGGCGGTGTGGTGGCAGGGAGTCATTCGGTCTCGATGGTCGGCTGGGTTTTGGGGGCGGGAGGGTGCTCGATGTCTGTGGGTAGCTCGGATTCGGCGGGGGTAGGTGAAATGGTTGATGTGGTGGGGGATTCGGTGGTGATGGGCGCGGTTCCCAGAGAGGCAACCGGGCCGATGCGGAAAAGTTGTGCTGCGATGATGGTGAACTGCATCTTATCCCCGGTTGGGGCTTTTTTCAAAGTAATTTGACGGACCCAGCGAAAGTCGGAGGGGGAGGATATCTGGTGACACCATGCGATCAGGGCTTCGAGCGGGGCTTCGCCGCGGAGTTCGGCGACGACTTCGACCTCGGATTCGCGCAGGACGGGGTTGCCGAGGTTTTGTTGTGGGGTGGTGATGGAGCGTTCCGCGGCGGTGGATTGGAGGAACGCGAGCAGGGAGGAGGAGGCTTCGGAGGCGGAGGGGCGGTAGGGCTGGTTTTCTTCCATCCAGGAGAGGCGGGTTTCCCAGAGTTCACGTTCGCGCAGCCAGATATCGGTTTCCAACTTGCGTGATTGGAGAGCTTCCCATTCGGCGAGAATTTCGGTGCGTTTGGATGAAAAGGTGGTCCAGAACCAGATGTTGGCAAAAGCGAGCAGGAGGGCGCCGAAGACCACCAGCAGTCGCAATTCGTTGGATGTGAGTTTTCGGTTCATCGTCCTGTGGGCGCGGGCGTTTTGGTGGCGACCGGTCATGGAAAACTGGGCGGTGTTGTTGGGAAGGACTCGCGGGGGCGGGATTTCCCATGAGAACAGGGAGAGGCCTTCCTGTTGGCGGGCGCGTTCGGTGAAGGCGGAGGCGGCGGTGATGTTGGCGGCTTCGCCGTCGATGGTGACGCGGTATCTATCTTGGCTGAACTGGAGAATGCGGACGCTGTCCGGGGGGAGGGCCTGTTGGATGGCGAGCAGCTCTTCGGCGCCCAGCACCTGGTTCAGTTCGGC
>CAZTYG010000206.1:0-717 GCA_964617445.1 uncultured Blastochloridaceae bacterium | reverse complement strand
GCGGCGGTGATATTGGCGGCCTCGCCTTCGATGCGTACGGTGTAGTCTCTCTGGTCGAACTCGAGGATGCGGACGCTGTCGGGCGGGAGGGCTTGTTGAATATGAAGCAGGATTTCGAGCGGGGAGAGGGCGGGGTCGAGGGCGAGTTCGAGGGAGTCCCAGCGCATGGCGGCGTCGCGGACACGTTGGACCTCCGGGGCGGAAGCGTCCAAGGAGGCGCTCAGGCGGGATGTTTTTTGGTGAAGATAGAAGAGATAGCCACCGAGGACGAGGAGGAGCAGGAGGTAGAAGACACCGAGGGCGACGGCGGCTTTTTGGGCGATGGTTCGGCGTTGGAGGGCGCGGCGTTTATCGTCGATGCCGGGGGGTTCGAGGTTCCAGGTAACAGCGGGGAGGACAGGGGCTGGGCGGGGTGCGGTTTGGGAGGGCCATCCGAGGTGGCGGCGCAGCGCCTCGATTTCCGGTGGTGTGACGGCCGCTGGGGTCCAGATCGTGAGGTGGGGTTCGGGGGGGGCGACGCCCTCGGAGTCGAGGCGCAGGTGGAGCAGGATGATTTCGCGGGCGAGCTCGGCAGGATCGGCGGTGTGGGGGAGGGTCTGGGTGTAAGTGAGTTCGGCACCGAGGGTGAGGGCGATGTTCCAATGGCCGAGTTCGCGCCAGATGGTGTATTGGTTTTGGGGGAGGGGCAGGCAGCGGGCGGAGAGGTCGTGGCCGCGG
>CAZTYG010000205.1:3933-4505 GCA_964617445.1 uncultured Blastochloridaceae bacterium | reverse complement strand
TGATCTCCGCCGCCGGCTGGTCCGGCGTGAAACTGCCGAACGGCAGCTCGATCACCAACAACAGATCGCCCGACCGGAATCCTTGCAGCAACGCGTTGTAGGGATGACCCGGGTCGAAGAACGGGTCCAGGGGATCATTTGCAATAGCGGCATTCAGATAGATGGGATTACCCAAGGCATCCTTGGCATACGGATGTTCGACCCCGAGTCCGCCGTTGGCACTGTCATCCAGCGTGATCTCGAAAAAATTCAGCGGCACGCCAAGATAGGTCGGATCCCCGGTGAGCAGAAAGCCGTCGTACAGACCCGCACCCGAACCGGTCTCCGGATTGAACGGATCAAAGATCCCGTCATTGCCGGTCCGATCAATAATCACATCCACCCAAGGTCCATACCCCGTCGTGTCATCCGAAGTCCCGTTGTTGAACGTCACGGTGACATCCGCGCTGCCACCGATCGGAATCGAACCCGGAGCATCAATCGTCACCTGCGGCTGCGCCCCGGCCGGCAGCAGGATGTCCAGCGTGGAGAACAGCACGGTGGTTTCGATGGAACCGGTGGCGACTTCGAGA
>CAZTYG010000205.1:0-3923 GCA_964617445.1 uncultured Blastochloridaceae bacterium | reverse complement strand
GAACCCAGTTCCCACCCAGTGAAGCGGCCCCGGTGGTGTCGGTGGAAGCCGCCACATCCGCGCCGGTGGCGGCGGCGAGCTTGCCGAGGAATTTCGCCCCATCGGCTCCCGCACCCAAATCACATCCATAAAAAAGGATATCCGCACCCTCCGCCAGTGCCGGACTCCAGCGGGCCGCTTCCAGCGCACCATCACGACCTTCGGCAAAATCCGCCGCCGCGTAATTCGTGCCGCCCAATCCCAGCCGACCCTCCTGCGCATGGGAAACAATATGCAGGGCGTCGTAGCGCACCCCGGATGCGGCCTGGCTTTCCAAAAAGGCGGTGATCTGTCCGAGCCCGTCACCCGAGCCGTCCAGCACCAGAATCTGCAGATTGATCCACTCCACCGCCTGCGCCGCCATGTTGGCCGCCAGCACATCGGCGTCCTGGATGGTGCCGTCCACAATCAATAATTCATTGCGGGCCTCCCAGGGCTCTTCGCCGGTCCACTCTTGATGCAGCAATTCCGGTTGGTCCGGATCCTCGTTGCCATGCCCGGCCAGATCCGAAGCGGGAAGATGATCCACCGGATCCCAGGGCTCCTGCGCCTCCGCTTGATAATCCTGGCCGACATACACCTGCTCAACGGCGCTGGCTTCCGGACCCTCGGTATCGGCAACCACCATGGGCACCGCATCATATAAGATGCGGTCTTCCAGCGTCTCGATCAGCAGCTTTTTGGCTGGGGCCAGACGCCCCTGCTTCCCATTTTTGGGTTGCAAAAATTTTTGCCAGTAAGGACGCATTTTTGAAAAAATATTCTCTTCTTGTCATTTGGCACGCAAAAAATTGAAAAAAGTTTTCTATTTTTGTACTTGCCTTCACCTGCCAAAAACATGAGATTCTCCGCTCATTACTTGCATTCACCCAATTTTATGCCTACCCCACTCCACCTCCTCCCCCCATCCTGCCGTTTGGCTCTGGTGATTCCCTCTTTCTGCCTGGGGCTGCTGATGCTCATCGGCTGCTCCATGCCGCGCTACGATCTGGATACGTCTTACCGCGACGAATTCCGCGCCATGGTGCAAACCTACCAAAGCGAAGCCTCCCGCATCGCCGCCGACGACCACACCATCCGCGACCGCACCCAGGCGGCCCTGCCCGCCGATGCCCTGAGCGACGATCCCCTGCTGGCCCACGGTCTGCGGGTCCAGGAAGACCTCCCTTATAAGAATGTCTCGCTCGAGGACTTTTACGTCCGCGCCCTCAACAACTCCGCCCAAATCCGCGTCTTCAGCGAGCTGCCCCTCATCCGCGAAACCGGCATCCAGGAGGCCAAGGGGGCCTTTGACACCCGCGTGTTTGTCGAATCCCGTTACGACCTGACCAACGACCCCGTGGGCAGCACCCTGACCACCGGCGGACCCTCGCGACTGGACGAAGACCGCCTCTCGGTCCAGGCCGGCGTGCGTAAAAAAGTGGCCACCGGTGCCGAGGTTTACGCGATCCAGGAAGTCACCCGCACCGACAGCAACTCGCTCTTTTTCACCCCCAATCCCCAGGCCAGCGCACGCCTCCGCATCGGTGCCGTCCAGCCCCTGCTCCACGGCGCCGGAATCGCCTACAACCACAGCATCATCCACATCGCCGAAATCGACAGCGAGATCGCCCGCCACGAATTCCTCCGCCAATCCGAGTCCCACCTGCTGGAAATCACCCGCACCTACTGGGCGCTCTACATGGCACGAGGCGTCCACCAGGCCAAATACCGCTCCTTCAAAGAAGCGGTCTCCACCGTGGCCGAACTCGATTCCCGCGGCGACTTCGACGCCGTCAAACGCCAGGTCCTCCGCGCCCGCGCCGCCGAGGCCGAACGCCGCGCCTCCTTGGTCCGCGCCGAATCCGCCGTCCGCAACGCCGAAGACCGCCTCAAGGCCCTCGTCAACGACCCCGAATTCCTCCAACTCGGTGCCATCGAGATGATCCCCACCGACATGCCCGTGATCTCGCCGGTCGAAGTCAGCCTGTCCCAGGCCGCCGCATCCGCCCTCGAAAACCGCCCCGAAATTCTCCAGGCCTTCCTCCAGCTCCGCGCCGCCGCCGTGCGCGAAAAAATGCAGCGCAATGAACTCCTGCCCGTGCTCAACCTCATCGTCGAAGGCTACCTCGCCGGCCTCGCCGAGGACGACATGTCCCGCGCCTGGGACAACCAGTTCAACGAAGGCGGACCCGGTGCCGCCGTCGGCCTGCGCTTTGAATTCCCCATCGAAAACAACGAAGCCATCGCCCGCATCGACCGCCGCAAACTGGAAATGCGCCAGCTCGTCGAGCAGCTCCGCGCCACCATGGAAACCGTCCTGCTCGAAGTCAAAGTCTCGGTCCGCGAAGTCCGCACCGCCCACCGCGACCTCCAGGCCAAATACGAAAGCATGATCGCCAACCGCGAGGATCTCGACGACCTCACCCGCCGCCGCGAAATCCTGATGCTCGGTGCCGATACCCCGGCGGTCGGCTATCTCGAATTCCTCATCGAAGCCCAGGACCGCCAGGCCCTCGCCGAGGAACGCTTCCTCCAGGCCCTCGCCACCTACAACGTCGCCCTCGTCACCCTCGAACGCGCCAAGGGCAACCTGCTCAATTACGAAAACATCTCGGTCGACCGCACCTGGGACGACGAACGCGACCTGCCCCGCCTCCGTCTGCAAAAAGAACCCGTCACCGCAGCCGCTCCAGCCCCCTCCCCTGCTCCCACTTTCGACAAGTCCGCCTCCGCCGAACCCGCCGATTCCACCCCATTCGTGATCGTCGAAGCCGCCACATCGGCCCCGGTTGAAACCGTCGAGCACATGGAAGTTCCGGTAGTCGAGGAACCTGCAGCCGCCACCTCGGTCGAGCTGCCCAAAGCAGCTATTGAAACCTCCTCGCAGCCCGTAGAAACCGTGCCAACCGTGGAAGAACCCGTGGCCGCAACCCCCATCGAACAGGCCCAGCCGACCAAACAAGCCCAACCCACCGTGGTCGTCAACCGCAGCGAACCCGTCCGGGCGGAGCAGCCTGCCATCGTCACCACATCCCACCCCTCCCCGTCCCCGACCCCCACCGCGCTTGGCCGCGACTCGCGGGAATCAACTTCCAGCTCGGCCCACTCCGCCCAAACCGAGGGCTTTTGGACCGACATCCGCAACCGTGCCCGCCGCCTCTTCCGTTGAAGCTGCGGGGGACACCCACCCCGAACCGCATTGTCAGAAACCCTGATCTCTGCCAACCTTGTAAACTTATGGCCGAAAAAAACACCCAAACCCGCAAAATCAAAATCAAATACGACGAGCTTTCCGCCCGTTACGCCAACCAGGTCGTCATCAACGGCTCCGCTGAGGAAATCTATCTGGATTTCTCCTCCGGTGCCATTCCCGACCCCAACACCGGTGAATCCGTCATCCCGATCCACACCCGCATCGCCATGACCCACAACGCCGCCAAGCGCCTGCTCGGCGCACTCCAACAAACCCTCACCCGCACCCAGGCCGCCGCCGATGCCAAAGCCGGCGACGCGGGACGTGCCTCGCTCCCCCCGCTGTCCTGAACAGCGTGGAGTGTTTCACCTGCATGCCGGCAACACACCCGGCCCATAAAATCCCGGTGCCCCGCAGGTGCCGGGATTTTTGCGTCATCCCCTCCTAATCTTCGCGTCATCCTCCCCCTTTTCTGTTAGCATCCGCCCGCACCATGAACGAGATCGTCCCAACCGGGCATCAAGCCATCGAAGAAGCCGCCTCCCGCGAACTGGCCCGGCCGGTGGATATCCTTCGCATCGAGCCCGATCTCGCCCGCATCGCCGAGAGCCGTTCCGACGCCCCCGCACGCCTGCGCCAGCTCCTCGGCTACCTCCTGCAGCTCACCAACGGCCGTGGCATCACCTACCACGACTTCGCCGAGGGCGAA
>CAZTYG010000204.1:0-4515 GCA_964617445.1 uncultured Blastochloridaceae bacterium | reverse complement strand
GCGACACGCCCGAAGATGACGGTGAAGATGAGGGTCATCATCAACGGCTGGAGGATGAACCAGGCGGGTCCGAGAATGGTTTGCTTGTATTTGGCAACAAAATCACGCCGCACCAGCAACATCAAAAGGTCGCGGTATTCCCAGATGTCGCGCCAGTCGATCCTCAACCAAGATCGGTGTGGCCGGATGTGAATTTCTGGATGGGTCAAGGTGCTCAAATCAATCCGCCCATTGTTCCAGGGCCCGGCGCAGCGTGGACTTTCGAGCTTGTTTCATCTGCTCCGACATCTGTTGAGCTTCTTCCAGCCAGTCCAGTTTCTGCGCAAACGACATCCGTGCCGATTCTTGGAGACTGATCAGGGTATTCCCCTCCCAGCTACCTTGAAACCAGTCGATATCATCCGGCTTCCGCTGCCTGTCCTGCTGAGATGCATCACTCATAAGCCGTACAATGCCCGGAGTTGCTCAAGGTCGTTCAGGTCCTTGCTTCTACCCGCTTCTTCCTTCATTTTCAAAAGCGTGCCCAAGGCCACCACAAACACCTCCAAGCCGGGCTCCAACTCTTCCACCTTCGCCCTGGAAAACTCCTTGAGAAAGTCAAATGGCTCATCAACAAAAATGTCAAGCGGGGTCTGTGGATCCCGGTCATTCCACATCTTCAAAACCACCATGCCTTTTTCAGCAATCCATTTCCCGCGCACTGACGGATCGCCAAACTCCTCCGCATTCACCGGCTGCTGCGGACGATAACCAGCTTTCTCAAGGGCTGCAAAGGCACGCTGCACATTTCCTGCATCCAGCCAGATCACCAAATCAACATCCTCAGTAAACCTCACATAACCATGCGCATTCACCGCCAGCCCACCTACGACCAGATAACGCACATCTGCTTCGTTCAATTTTCTGCAAATTGATTTAAAACTAGCCGCTTTCATTGAGTTCTTTTGTAGTGCGGATTCCATTTTTGTCCACACTTCGTGCCGGTCGCTTCGGCGGAAAATATTCCGCAAGCTACTGACAAACAAGTGCTTACCAGGCGATCAGCCGACCGGTTCCAGCAGTTCTGGCTCGATTTCCAGAGCCAGCGAACGCTGCAACAGTTCGACCGATAAAATCAACTTCGTCCGCCGTCCGCGGCGCTGGACGATTCCCTCCAGCCCGCGCAACTTCCCGCTGATGATCCGCACCCGCCAACCCACGGCCAGATAAGGGCACTCCGTAGTCGGTACATCCACCGACAACGCACGGCGCACCGCGTCCAGCTCCCGCAAAAATCGATCCTGATCCACCACTTCGATCACACCCGCGGCATGGCCCGATCCGTAAACCGCGTTGCGCTCCGGCAACGAGAATGCGCCGAAGGCATAGCCGGAAAACACCGGATGGTCAAAGGTCACCCGCTTGCCCGGATACACACGCAGCCGCGGGCGCACGGGCAGAAAATGGTCCATCCCGTGTTCGGCAAACCATTGATCCATCTTCTTCTCGCAGCGGGGACGGGTGTGGATGACCCACCATCGGCGGAGTGGATTTTCGAGTTTCGAGTTTCGAGTTTCGATTTGCTGAAGCACCGTGCTCATAACAGTTTCTCCGCCAGGGGCAGCAATTTGTGCATCTTGGACTCAAAGCTGTGCAGCTTGGCTATGCGCTGGCGCATGAATTCCCCCTCATCCGTCTTCTGCCTGTTGCGCGGCGATGCCAAAGATTCCTTCATCCCCTTGAGCTGATCGGATGTGGATGCCAGACGGGGCTTTAAAACAGCCGAAGTAAAATGCTTCAACACCGCCCGGAAATCGTCCCGCGCCCGCCAATAATCGCGCCGGTCCCCCTTCACCCAACTCCGTTCCACCGCTCCCCATTCCGCTAGCTGACGCACACTCATGCTGGCGTTGCCCTTGCTGATGTGAAGCTGCCGCATCAGGTCCTCCAACCCGAGAGGATCGGGACTCAAGTACAACGCCGCATACACCTGCCCGAGCGAGCGGGCCAGACCCAACCGCTGCGCCGACCTGCCCCCCAGATCGACAAACGCCCCCCAGATTTTTTGATCTTCAGCGTTCAATACAAATTGAACGATACATATCCCATTTCCTCCCGGCAAGCCACTTTTTCACCGTCCCCATGCCGTGCGCGTCAATTCGACAATTTGTTCCCCGTCGAGACCCGGTGCTCCTGGAAACAGCCCCACGGCCATCAACGGCACATGCAACCAGGCCATGACCAACTGCGTGGCCACGATACCCCGCCATCGCCGCCAACCCTCCGGCACCACCCGCCTTTCCAGGCCACCACGTTCACGCCACCACACATTCGCACACAGCAACAATCCCTGCAGGAGGAAAAAAACCAGCCAGGGAAAGACCGCCCGCGAACGGAGTTCGGATAAGAGGCCGGCCGACCACAACCATCCCCCGTGCAGCAGTGCGGCGACCAACACCATGGCCATGATGCTCAAAAACGGAAGCCGCCGCGAACCGCCCAACGGAAAATAAACCAATCGCATGAGCATTTTTCGCAGCAACACATTCCATCGGCGCCAGAACTCCACCGGCGAGGGAGCCAGTAGGGGGAACTTGAAGTTAGGTGGGATGCGCGCGCCCAGAAGCCGGCACAGAGCCACCGCCAGATCGAAGTGCCCCGAAAGCCACAAGAACCACTTGAAATAATGCAGCAACACCAGCACCCACGCTGCCCACGCTGAATCCGGAACTCCTGTGCCCAACGGCAGCAGATTCAGAGTCTTGAAACAGGCGATCTTAACCACTGCCAACCCCAGCATTCGTAATCCGCCCACCACACAGCCTGGATAGTCACCGCATCGATGCCATTGGCGCGATGGGGCGAAGGCCAGCACCCCCCAGAGCTGCGGAATAAAAGCGGTGTAAGACAAATGCTCGAAATATCCGGGGCGTTTCCATGTCCCACGCCGCCACTCATAGAAATAATAGGCGTAACGCACAAACAACCCGGCGACGCCCGCCTGATACAACCATGACGGACCGCCCGTGTTGTTCCCATCCCATAGCTGCCACAATTTTGGGAACACCAGCGTGGCCACCACCAAAAAGCCTCCGTAGAACCACACCGCAGCACGCGGAGGAAGGGTGTGAAGAAGGATGTAACATACGGTACCAACCGTGAAAAAATACGCGGCGAAAGCGGGGTGCGTCTTGAAAAAGTAGGCCACTCCGCACAAACCCAGTACCAAGAGGTAATTGCCATGCCGAGCGGCGAAAACCAGCAGCGTGGCCAGCAGCGCCAGCGTCCATGGATACTCCGGCCTGCCACCCGACCCCGCCCACCAAAGCAGGCACTCCATGCCGAGGAACACCGTGAAGAATCCACAAGCCCACAACAACCCCCGGCCCACATCCTTCCCATGGAAAGGCAATCCCGAAGGGTGGAGTGCGGTGGCGGACACGGGCGTGCTCTCCGCTGCGGCTCAGGACTCCACGCGCGGCGGCGTGCGCCGCAGCCAGCCGGTGAGGTGCTCAATCAATTCCTCGTCGGTATTCACATGCAAATGTTCCTGCGGTGGGGTGCAGAAACCGAACCCGTCGCCGTAGGCCTTGCCGTTGACCACGCAGCCGTCGGTATCACAATCCACCAACTGCCGCCACCCTTTGGTCAGCGTCTGCTCGCGTTTGCCTATCAACTCGTATTTCCACCCCACAATCAACGCCGACGGAAACCATCCGCGCAGATTGCGGATCAATTTGGCGGCCGGCTTGAGATGGATTTTTAATTCAGACACACCGCTGCTGATCTTTTTCTCCTCCACAGGTTGGTTGTCCTTGTCCAGCAATGCGTTCACCTCGAAATCACCGATGGCCGCGGCGTGCAGCAGCCCGCGCAGAGGTGCGTGCGAGTGCGCCGCCAGCAGTTTCTTGAGAGATTCGCGGGTGGTAAATGTCTCCACCCCGATCCCACTTTTGGCGGCGGGCAGCCGGAACGACGCCCCCTCCCCGCGCATCAACACCACCCGGAACCCGGCTCCAGCCAGCCCCTCCGCTAGAAGTGTGCCGGTACGTCCGGTGGAAAAATTGGTGATCCGCCGCACCTCGTCGATCGGTTCATATGTCGGCCCCGCGGTTACAATGACGTTCTTCTGCGTGTCCTTTGGCATTCCCTCATGCCAACACGACGGTCGCCGCTTGGCAATCTTCGCGTGACGGACGCCCCCGCCTGCTCTAATTGGAATGATGACCTACGGACGCTTCCATTGGTTGTTCAACGTCCCCCTTCTCGCCGCACTCGCTTGGGCGGCGGGCGGCACACCCTGGTCCGCGGACGCATGGCCCTCCATTGCCCTCGTCCTCGCCATCGTCATGGTCTTCACCACCCCATGGGACAACTACGCCGCCAAATGCGGTATCTGGGGATTCCCGCGCGAACGTTATTCGCTGCGCATCGGCTATCTGCCCATCGAGGAATATCTCTTTTTCCTCCTGCAATCCCTCCAGGTGATGCTGCTGGTTTCCATTCTGCTGCCCGCAGGCGGACGCGACAGCCTGG
>CAZTYG010000203.1:223-4617 GCA_964617445.1 uncultured Blastochloridaceae bacterium | reverse complement strand
CCCGCTTCCAGCGCACCCCCACCCCCTCCTCCCCCGTCGCCCGCCCCGGCGCCCGCTGACCCCTCCCACAACCCTAGGTTGGCGTGCAGGTTGGGCCCTCCCTCACGTGACATAGCTCAACCCCCCACGCTTGCCGCATGGTCCATCACGAAGGGCGGCACTCCGCGCCCGCCGGGGGCCAAGCGCTCGTCCAGAGCGCATGGGGACGGCGCCCATATAACGAGTAGATACCTCGCCCGCACATCAAAAACACACCCACGTCACCATATGGACTTGGACTGCGGCGGCAGAGGGCGACAGCCCCGCGACGCCGCTTTGGGATGGAGCGGAGCGATGCGATCGGCGCCTCAGCCTACCGTTCCATCTTTCGCCCCCGACCCTTTGTGCTTTACAGCATCAGCCGGGGTCCGCATTGTTTTCAGCCTTTCTGATGAAAGCAAAAGGCAAAGACACCAAGACCCCGCCGTTGCGCCTCGGTCTGCCCAAGGGCAGCCTGCAGGACGCCACACTCGAACTGTTTCGCAGCGCCGGATTTCGCATCACCCTCTCCTCCCGATCCTACAAACCCGCCATCGACGACCCCACCCTGGAGATACGCCTTCTCCGCGCACAAGAAATCGCCAAATACGTCGAAGACGGCTTCTTGGACGCCGGCCTCACCGGCAAAGACTGGATCGCCGAATGCCGCGCGGATGTTCAGTGCATCCTCGACCTCCCCTTTAATAAAGCCACATCCTCCCCCGCCCGCTGGGTGCTGGTCGTGCCCGAAAACTCGAAAATCACCAAACCCGCCCACCTCCAGGGCAAACGCATTGCCACCGAGGCCGTCAACCTCACCAAAGACTATCTCCACCGCAACAAAATCCGTGCCCATGTCGAATTCTCCTGGGGGGCGACCGAGGTCAAGGTCCCCGAACTGGTCGATGCCATTGTCGATATCACCGAAACCGGCAGCTCTCTGCGCGCGAACCAACTCCGCATCGTGGACACCCTCATGGAGTCCTACCCCCAGCTGATCGTCAACAAAACCGTCTGGAAACGCCCTGCCGCACGCCGCAAAATGGAAACCCTCGCGCTGCTTCTCCAAAGCGCCCTCCAGGCCCGTGGCAAGGTAGGCCTCAAAATGAACATTCCTGAGAAAAAACTCGCAGGCATCCTGCGTAGCCTGCCCGCGCTGCGCAATCCCACCGTCTCCCCTCTGGCCAACGGCGGATGGGTTGCCATTGAAACAATCATCGACGAAGTCATCGTCCGTGAAATCATCCCCCAGCTCAAAGAACTGGGGGCCGAAGGAATCATTGAATACCCGCTGAATAAGGTTGTGTATTAGATTCCACCCGCTTAACTACTCCGCTCACTATTATGGGTTCGATTAAAAAGAAACGGAAAGAAAAGATCGCAAAGCACAAGCGCCGCAAACGCCGCCGTCAAAACCGGCACAAGAAGCGTTTGCGCTACAAGTCTTGATGGCTTAATCTGGCGGGGTGAACTCCCCACGGTGCCTGTTCCGGGTTTTTCTGCTTGGTGGATTCCTGACACTCCACCCATGCCCCGGAACCGCCGTGGAACCGGCCGACCCCGCTCCCTCCGGCACCCTCGATCACCTGACCCAAGACCTGGAGAAGGCGGTCACTGCCACGCCACGTGATGGTGGCGATCTCCAACGCAGGGTCCGCGCCGCCGCCGCGTTCGCCTCCGCCCAGCAACTGGAATCCCAGGGAAAAATCCGCGAAGCCCTCGACCGCTACCTCGAGGCCGCCGCCCACGATCCCTCGCACTCCGCCATCACCATTCGACACACCCTGCTGCTCCTCCGCACCGGTGACAATCAACAAGCCCTGACCATTCTCGAAAAACGCCTCGAACACGAACCGGAACAGGCTGAGTTCCACTCCCTGTCCGCCTTCTGCCACGAACAACTCGGCAACGCCGAAAAAGCCGTCGAACACGCCCGTATCTCCCACAAACTCAACCCCTCCCTCCTCTCCAATTACCGCATCCTCGTCCCCCACGCCGGCGGCACTTGGAACCCGCAATTGGAGGCACTGTTGCGCGCCGGCATGGATTCCGCATCGGACGACGCGGTCCTGCTCACCCGCATGGCCAACCTCTGGATGGAACTCGGCAGCAACGCCGGTTGGATCACCATGGAGTGGCTCGACTCCCACATCGACCCGGTCTTCGCCCGCGCCACCGCAGCCGACCCCTCCGACATCTTCGTCAACCTCAACGCCGGCGACTACCACTTCCGCCGCGGACGCTTTGAACAGGCCGCCGCACTCTTTGACAAAGCGTGGCCCCAGGCACGCCGCCAGCCCATGTTTCGCGAACGCTACTCCCACGCCCTCATCGCCGCCGAAAATTGGGGAAAAGCCGCCGAGGTCCTTGCCGACCTCCTCATCGACGAACCCACCCGCAACTCCCTCCACCGCGTCGCCGGGGAAATGTACGGCCGCGCCGGACAATGGGAGGCCTCGGCCGACCATCTCTCCACGTACGTCTTGCTGGAAACCCCCGACGAGGACGTACTGCTTCGGCTCGCCGAGGCCCAGGTCCGCGCCGAACGGATCGAACAAAGCCTCGCCACCCTCGCCAATGCCCAGAAACGATTCCCCCTCTCCGGACGCGTCGCATTCGTCCAGGCTCTCGTCCTCCAGACCGCCGAACGCCATGATGACGCCCTCGGCGCCCTCCTCGTCGCAGAGCAACTCGCCGTGGACACCGACCTCTACATGAACGACGAATTTTATTTCCGCCGCGCCGTTTCACACGAAAGCACCGGACGATGGGAAGAGGCCGTCGAGGATTTTCGCAAAGTCCTCGAAATCGAACCCGACCACCACCTCGCCATGAACAACCTTGGCTACCTCTGGGCCGAACGTGACATCCACATCGACGAGGCTCACAAACTCCTCACCCGCGCCCTCGAACTGGAACCCAACCAGCCCGCATACCTCGACAGCATGGGCTGGATTTATTATCGCTGCGGTGAATTCGAAAAAGCCCGCGACTTCATCAACCGCGCCTTGCAGGACGTGCCCGACGACCCCGTCGTCAACGACCACATGGGAGACATCCTTGTGCGCCTCGGCAAATTACCTGAAGCCCTGGAACACTGGAAAAAAGCCCTACCCAAAGCCCCCAACCCCGCCGAAATCCGCTCCAAACTCGAACAACACGGCCACACCAACCACGCCAATCTCACCCCACAGGAATAAGGTGCTTGCTGTAGACCAACCGCTCCCGTCGGTAGGGGCAAGTACTCATCCAGAGCGCATGGGGTCGACGGTTCACACCCTGGGAATGACCCTCCCCATTTCAGCACGGCCTTTTGCTGTAGGCGGCGTCCCTGTTCGCCGGGCTCCAGCCATGGTTCAACCTGCACCAGAAAGACTCCGCATTTGAACCCGCATAGATTCACCCCTACATCCCCAAACCACAGTGTGAGTCATGTACGTACATGACTCACGGTGTGGTTGGGGTGGGATGGATTGGGGAGAAGTTGACGGGGTGTTTTGCGGAATTCCCGCTTAGAAACGGGAAATCCCGGGAATTGCGGGTTTTTTCTGCTGTCCAATCCGTCACTACTGATCCAGATTCGTTCCTCATTTTTCGCATCCATTATGAGCAGCAACAAAAGCGCCATCCAACCCTCCCGGACCGATGACTTCCCCGAATGGTACCAACAGGTCCTCAGCGCTGCCGACCTGGCCGAGAACTCCGACGTGCGCGGATGCATGATCATCAAACCCTGGGGCTACGGCATCTGGGAACAAATCCAGCGCAACCTCGACCGGATGTTCAAAGACACCGGCCACGAAAACGCCTACTTCCCGCTCTTTATCCCCCTGAGTTATTTGCAAAAGGAGGCCGAACACGTTGCCGGCTTTGCCAAGGAATGCGCCGTGGTCACCCATCCCCGGCTGGAGGCCGGACCCGACGGCAAACTCAAGCCCGCCGGCGAACTCACCGAGCCGCTCATCGTCCGCCCCACCTCCGAAACGATCATCGGCGCCTCTTTCGCCAAGTGGGTCCAGTCCTACCGCGACCTGCCCCTGCTTCTCAACCAATGGGCCAACGTGGTCCGCTGGGAAATGCGCCCCCGTCTGTTCCTGCGCACCGCCGAATTCCTCTGGCAGGAAGGCCACACCGCGCATGCCACCCGCGACGAAGCGATGGACGAGACGTTACAGATGCTCGGCGTCTACGCAGATTTTGCGATGAACGAGGCCGCGATCCCCGTGATCCCCGGGCGCAAGAGCGAGAGCGAGAAGTTCGCCGGGGCCGTCGCCAGTTACACGATTGAGGCGATGATGAAGGACGGCAAGGCGCTGCAATCCGGCACCAGCCACTTCCTGGGGCAGAACTTCGCGAAGGCGTTTGACTGCACGTTC
>CAZTYG010000203.1:0-213 GCA_964617445.1 uncultured Blastochloridaceae bacterium | reverse complement strand
GTATAAAATTAGGATAACTCAAGACAAGTTCAGGTTCGATATCAAGTTCCTCGACGAGAACAACGCACAGCAGCTCGCCTGGACGACCTCGTGGGGGATGAGCACGCGCATGGTCGGCGCGATTGTGATGACGCACGGCGACAATCAGGGCCTCGTGCTGCCGCCGCGCCTCGCGCCGATCCAGGTCGTCATCGTGCCGATCTGGCGCAAGGA
>CAZTYG010000202.1:0-4647 GCA_964617445.1 uncultured Blastochloridaceae bacterium | reverse complement strand
ACAACTCCTCAAACCCGAACTCATGGAACTCATCGAAGAAGCCGATTGGGAGTCCATTCGCACCTGCCTCGAAGACTGGGACGCCCCCGAAGTCGCCGATCTCATCATGGACACCGAGCACGGCAAACGCGTGCTCATCTACCGCCTCCTCCACCGCAACATCGCCAACGATGTCTTCGCCTACCTCGACTTCGACTCCCAAAATCTCCTCCTCCAGGACATGGCCGACGAAGAAACGCGCCACGTTCTCGCCAACCTCAGCGCCGACGACCGCACCACCCTCTTCGAAGAACTCCCCTCCGAGGTCGCCCACCGGCTCATGGGCATCCTTCCCCCCGACGCCCGCAAAGAAACCCTCGAACTCCTCGGCTATCCCGAAGGCAGTGTCGGGCGTCTGATGACCACCGAATACGTCACCGTCCACCCCGAATGGACCGTCGGTGAAAGCCTTGAACACTTCCGCAAAGTCGGTGCTGACAGCGAAACCATGAGCGTCATCTTTGTCGTCAACGAACACGACATACTTCTCGACGAAATCCGCCTGCGCAAATTCATCCTTTCCCCCCCGGAAACCAAAGTCCGCGACCTCATGGAAGAAAACATCGCCTCCCTCGGCTCCTACCAGGACCAGGAAGAGGCCGTCGCCGCCTTCAAAAAATACGATATGTACTGCATGCCCGTTCTCAGCTCCGACGGCACCCTGCTGGGAATCGTCACTGCCGACGACGTCCTCGACGTCGCCGAAGAAGAGGCCACCGAAGACATTCACAAGGGCGCGGCGGTCAATCCCTTGAACGAAAGCTATCGCAACATCTCCGTCTGGGCCCTCGTCTCCCGCCGTATTCCATGGCTCGTGGTCCTCGTGTTCGTCGGTCTTATCTCCTCCGGCGTGCTTAAAGCCTACGAGGACACCCTCGATGCCATGATCGCCCTCGCCTTCTTCATCCCCATGCTCATGGGCAGCGGCGGCAACACCGGCTCCCAGGCCGCCACCCTCGTCGTCCGCGCCCTCGCCACCAACGACCTCCGCCCGGAACAATGCTGGGGCACCCTCATGCGCGAAGTCTTCGTTGGTCTCGGCATGGGCTTTCTCATGGCCGTCGCCAGCGGACTCATGGGCTGGATCGTCAGCGGCTGGTGGGTCGGCGTTGTCGTCAGTGCCACCATGCTCCTCATCGTCATCACCACCAACCTCCTCGGATTCTTCATCCCCCTCATCCTCACCAAATGCAAAATCGACCCCGCCGTCGCCAGCAGCCCCCTCATCACCTCCATCGCCGACTCCGTCTGCCTCGTCATCTACTTCACCGTAGCCTCCCAACTCCTCCACCTCGCCCCTCTCTCGGTACTGGAATAGCCCCCGGTTGCACCCGCCCCATTCCCACCTAATCTTTCCCCCATGCCCAAAGCCCCCGGCTCCGCCGCTGACACCAATCGAAAATCCGGATCGTCCGCGATCCACATCCGCGGCGCTTCCCAACACAACCTCAAAAACCTCGACCTCGACATCCCCCTCAACCAACTGATCGTGGTCACCGGCCTCTCCGGCTCCGGTAAATCCTCCCTCGCCTTCGATACCCTCTACGCCGAGGGTCAGCGCCGCTACGCCGAAACCTTCTCCCCCTACACCCGCCAGTTCCTCGAACGCATGGACAAGCCCGCCGTGCGCGAAATCTCCGGCATCCCCCCCGCCGTCGCCATCTCCCAGGTCAACGCCGTCCGCTCCTCACGCTCCACCGTCGGCTCCATGACCGAAGTCGCCGACCACCTCAAACTCCTCTTCGCCGCCCACGCCACCCTCATCAGCCCCAAAACCGGCCTCCCCATCGTCCCCTCATCCCCCGAATCCATCGCCGATGAATTCCTCGGATGGCCGACTGGGTACACAAAAAACACAAAAAACACAAAACTCACGAAATCCGGTCCTCCTTTTGTGGATTCTGTGCCTTCTGTGCACCACCCCTCCGAAAAGAAAAAAGGGGCTTTGGGGGGAAAATTAGCGTCCATTAGTGGTTCAAAACTCGAAAATTTCCTCGTCTTGTTCTCCATCCCCTTCCCCGGCGCCACGCCATGGGACGATGCCCGCTCCTTCATCGGCCAACAAGGCTTCACCCGCATTCTTGCCGGGGACCAACCATGGCGACTCGACAACCCCGAAACCCCTCCCGGCTGGAAAAAACAAAAAGCCGGGCGATCCGTAACTGTCATCGCCGACCGCATCGTCACCGGCCCGGACTCCGACAACCCCCGCCCCCGCCTTCTCGAAGCCTGCCGCAGTGCCTTCGACTTCGGCCGCGGCCACCTCCGCATTCGCGCCACCCATGCCGACGGTACCATCGCCGACCACACCTTTTGCAACAACTGGACCGACCCCGCCACCGGCACCACCCACACCCCGCCCACGCCCGCCCTCTTTTCCTTCAACCACCCCATCGGCGCCTGCCCCAAATGCCGCGGCTTCGGCCGCACCATTGACATCGACTACGACCTCGCCCTGCCCGACCGCAACCTCACCATCGCCGGCGGCGTGGTCAAACCCTTTCAGACCGAGTCCAACGCCGAATGCCAGCGCGACCTGCTCAAAGCCTGCCGCAAACACAAAATCCCCACCGACACCCCTTTTCACAAACTCAACCCCGATCACCGGCAATTTGTCATCCAAGGTGAAATGGCCGCCACCGGCAAAACCGCCGAGGAGACTTGGAAGTCCGGCGGTTGGTACGGAGTGAAAGGCTTCTTCGACTGGCTCGAAACCCGCACCTACAAAATGCACGTCCGCGTGCTGCTCTCCCGTTACCGCGCCTACCGCACCTGCGACGCCTGCGGCGGCTCCCGCTTCCAACCCGAAACCCTGCTGTGGAAACTCGGCGGCAAAAATATCGCCGCATGGAACCAAACCCCCATTCGCGATCTCCCCGCCCTGCTCGAACCACTGCAACCCGCCGACGAATCCGGACGCCAGGTGCTCCAGCAAATGAAATCCCGCGTCGATTACCTCCTCGAAGTCGGCCTCGGCTACCTCACCCTCGACCGCACCACCCGCACCCTCTCCGGCGGCGAAATCCAGCGCGTCAACCTCACCACCTGCCTCGGCACCTCCCTCACCGGCAGCCTCTTTGTCCTCGACGAACCCAGCATCGGCCTCCACCCCCGCGACACCCACCGCCTCATCCGCGTCCTGCAAAACCTCCGCGACCAGGGCAACACCGTCATGGTGGTCGAGCACGACGAATCCATCATTCGCGCCGCCGACTGGATCATCGAGCTGGGCCCCGGCCACGGCGAGACAGGCGGCGGCCTTGTCTTTAACGGCCCCGCCCGCGACCTACCCGCCCGCAAAGAATCCCTCACCGCCGACTACCTCACCGGCCGCAAAAAAATCACCCCTCCCACTCAGCGACGCTCCGTCGAAATCTCAAATCGAAAATCCCTGCGCCTTTCAGGCGCCACCTGTCACAACATCCGCAACTTGGACCTGGAAATCCCCCTCGAACGCCTCGTCGCGATCACCGGCGTCTCCGGCTCCGGCAAGTCCACCCTCGTCCACAATATCCTCCACCCCGCCCTCTGCCGCCACTTCAACCGCGCCACCCCCGAAGGCGCGGGCACCCTGAAAAAACTCGAAGGAGCCAACGTCATCGACGACATCGTCATCGTCGATCAATCCCCCCTCGCCTCCACCCCACGCTCCACTCCGGCGCTTTACCTCGGCATCTACGACGAAATCCGCAACCTCTTCGCCACCACCGACGCCGCCCGCATGGCCGGGCTCAACGCCTCCTCCTTCTCCTTCAACTCCGGCCAGGGTCGATGCCCCCGCTGCAACGGCACCGGCTACGAACAAATCAAAATGCAGTTCCTCAGCGACCTCTATGTCCGCTGCCCGGTCTGCGACGGCAAACGCTTCCAACCCCACGTCCTCGACGTCCAATACCGCGCCAAATCCATCCACGATGTCCTCGAAATGACTGTCGATGACGCCATTTCCTTCTTTGATCCCGACGACCCATCCCTCGAACCCAAACAATCCTCCTCCCACTGGCGCGTCCGCGAGGCATTGAGCATGCTCCAGCGCGTCGGCCTCGGTTACCTCCGCCTCGGCCAACCCCTCAACCAACTCTCCGGCGGCGAATCCCAACGCCTCAAACTCATCGCCCATTTGGTCGAAACCAAATCGAAAATCGAAAAAGCCAAGCCCGAAGGGCTAGTTAGTCAGACTGCGGAGCAGCATTTTGCTTCTCTGAGGGAGCGGGGCATAAATCGGCAATCGAAAATTGGACAATCAGCAAAGCTGATTGTCCTGGACGAACCCACCACCGGCCTCCACCTCGACGACATCCGCGTGCTCATGGACCTGCTGCAGTCTCTCGTCGACCTCGGTCATTCCCTCCTCGTCATCGAGCACCACTTGGACGTCATCCGTTGCGCCGATTGGATCATCGACCTCGGCCCCGAAGCCGGCGACGAAGGCGGCCAACTCATCGCCACCGGCACCCCCGACCAAGTCGCCAAAATCAAATCCAGCCATACGGGCCGGCTGTTGGCCGGAAATGACAAAGCCCGAATGACAAATGACAAAAAGTCATCCGGCGCAGCCGTAAATTCCAATCGAAAATCGACAATCGAAAATCGAAAATCCGGATATGG
>CAZTYG010000201.1:2243-4684 GCA_964617445.1 uncultured Blastochloridaceae bacterium | reverse complement strand
TGCAGGAAGCGGCGTTGTGGGAAGTTCCGGGAAGCCGGTGGGCGGTGGTCACGGATGATGGCGAGTCGGAAGGTCTGGCAGTAATGACCGAGGCGAAGTTTGGTTTCAGCTGTCGTCACGGTTTGTTGGGGGTGAGTTTGTTGCGTGGGGTGATGGTGACGGGTTCGGACGCGGGACATTCGCGCGTGGTTCCGCAGTCGTTGCGGCGGGCGAAGGATGTTCCGGCCGTGACCGACCAGGGACGCCATGTGATCCGCATGGCGCTGGCACTCCACCACGGCGGTACGCCGCGCGGGGAGCTGGCTCCGGCGCTGGCGGAGACGTTGTTCGGAGAGGTGCTGCCGTGCGGTCCGCGGGTGGCGGGCGCGGGCTTCCGCGGGTTGCGCGGAGGGGAGAGTCTGGTGCCGTGCTGGGCCAAGCCTGACGGGCGCGGACAATGGACACTGCGTTTGCACGAAACGCTGGGACGGCGTGGACAAAGCGAAATCTTGTTGGAGCCGGGTTGGGAAGCGGTGGAAGCACGGCTGGACGGTGGTGTGGACCGTGGTGTGCGCGCGATTCGAAAGCTGCGTTTCGAGCCGTATCAGATCAAGTCGGTGTTGATCCGCAAAACGTAAGGCGAGCGGGCGGTGGCGTTATTCTTCCGGGCGGTGGAAGATGTAGAGCTGGGAGCGGCGGTCGAGGGGGTTGTTCGCGCGCCCGCTGCGGTTGTTGTCGATGACCATGTAGATATGGTCCTCGTCCATGGCGAGCCCTTCCATCTGGCCGTATTTATCGGCGAGATAGGCCCAGTTGGGGTCGGTGACGGCGCGGCGAAAACTCCACAGGGGCGTTTTTGTCCAGTGGCGGGTGGGTTCGTCGCGGTCGAGGCGGACGATGGTTTCGGCGTTGCGAAAGATGGCGTAGGTGCCGCGGGTGTCGTGCCAGAGGGCGGAGAAGTCCGGTGGGCGGTGCTCCGGCAGGGGGAGGGAGGTTTGGTTCATGGCCTGGGCGCGCAGGCGCATCTCGCCGTCGGCGAAACGGAGTTCGATGAGGCCGCGCGGTTCGCGTTCGGCGACGAGGAGGAAGTGTCCGGGCCCAAGCCATGCGATGCCTTCGAGGCCGGCGTTCCGGATCGAGAGCAGGCCGATGCGGTTGACTCGGGTTTGTAATTCGGGGGTGATCCAAGCGGTGCGTCCGTGTTGGGGGGAGACGCGGAGCACGCGGTGGGCGGTTTCGCTGACGAGGTAGAAGTTGCCGGAGGGATCAGCGGTAATGCCCTCGAAGTCCAGACGGCTAACGTCGTCGAGGGGCGGGGCTTGGAAAGGGAAGGCGGGGTGGAGGATGGCCGACTTGCTGTCATGGACGATGCGAAAGATGCGGTCGTCGTGCTTGTCGGAGATGGTGTAGAGGGTGCCGTTGAGAATGGTGAGGCCGGAGGGTTCGACGCCTTCGGAGAGCTCGATGGGATGAATGGCGACGGGCCGGAGTTCGGACAGGGCGGGTGGTTGCGCGGACGCGGGGAGGGGCAGGGTGATGGCCGCGAGGATGATGACGATCAAAAGGCTTGCTCGCGGGCTGTGCGCGGGCGCATGATGTCCGGTCTTGCCGCGCCCGTAGCTCAATTGGATAGAGTGTCGGCCTCCGAAGCCGAAGGTTGTGGGTTCGACCCCCGCCGGGCGCAGGTCACCCTTGGAAAACAGCGATGCGTTGGATGTATTCATCCGCGAGTCTCCGGTAGCTGGACGCTCCGATGCCGTGGGGATCATAAGAAAGAATGGGCTGGCTGAAGCTGGGTGCCTCGCTGAGGCGGATGGAGCGGGGGATGATGGTCTGGAACATTTTATCGCCGAAGTGTTTTTGTATTTCTTCAACAACCTGCTGGCTGAGCCGGGTGCGGGCGTCGTACATGGTGGGAAGGACGCCGAAGACCGAGAGGCTGTCGTTGATGCCCTCGTCCCTCATGCGTTGGACCAGTGAGGTGATTTTTGTGATGCCTTCCAGGGCGTAGAATTCGCATTGAACGGGGACGAGGATGCCGTCGGCGGCGGCGAGGGCGTTGGTCATGAGGATGCCGAGGGAGGGGGGGCAATCGAGCAGGACGTCGTCAAAGGCGGGGCCGTCGCGGAGGGGTTCGAGCACCTCGCGCAGCCGGGCCAGTGGCTTGTCGAGGCGGGCGATTTCCACCTCGCAGCCCGCCAAATCGATTTCCGCAGGGACGATGTGCAGACCGGGCCATTGCGTTTCGCGGATCATGTCGGTGAGCGTGGCGTGGCCGATCATGGCCGGGTAAAGGCTGACACCGTTTTCGGCGGTGATGCCGCAGCCGCTGCTGGCATTGGCCTGGGGGTCGAGATCGATGAGCAGTACGCGGCGTTTTTTTTCCGCGAGGGCGGCGGCGAGGTTGACGGCGGTGGTGGTTTTGCCCACACCGCCTTTTTGGTTGGCCACAGCCACAATCT
>CAZTYG010000201.1:0-2233 GCA_964617445.1 uncultured Blastochloridaceae bacterium | reverse complement strand
TAGTCTCTGCCTTCACCTCAAACCCCAGGTCGATCGGGCTGCGGCTCGTCCACCACAGGGCCGACCCTTGGGGGTCAGCATCGATCAGTAGCACCGATCGGGTCTCAGCAAACACTGCCGCCAGGTTGACGGCGGTGGTGGTTTTGCCCACGCCGCCTTTTTGGTTGGCCACCGCCACAATCTTCATGGCAGGAAAGAACAGGAAGCGGGGGAAAAAGTCCAGAGGGTTTTCCGTTTGGGGCCGGGACGACTTCTGTTGACGGGCGGTGCGCGGACGCCCATAACCTTTCTATGGGATCGAACTTTGACCGCCCTACCCTTCCCCCGGTTGGATGGGTTGCGGAACTTCGCGAGGAAGACCGCGACCTTTTGGCCACTTACGGGGAATTCATCAGCATCCAGCCAGACCATGACATGATCCGGCAGGGAGAAAACCAGGAGCACATCCACCTCATCATCCGCGGAAAGCTGGAGGTGCGGCGGCAGGGGATCGAGGATGACGTGGTCATGGGGGTGGTTCAGGCCGGGGAATGCCTGGGCGAAGTCAGCCTGTTCGACTCCGGTCCGGCCAGTGCCAGCATTCGCGCGTTGGAATTTACCCAGGCGTGGAGGATCGACCGCGATTCCCTGGCCAGCTTCATTTCCGAGGCTCCGGTCACCGGAAACATGCTGCTCATCGGGCTGGCCACCGAACTGAGCAGACGCTTGCGTAGTCTCAGCACCCAGTTGGTGGACGCGAAGATCGCACCGCACCATTAGAATCAGTTCAATGTCTGTTGCCGCAACTGTTGATTCCGTTTTTTCTGTTCTCCGCCTACGATGAGGCTTGCAGTCCGGCGGCACTGCTCTTAAATCCTTGGCTTTCCAACCCAAGGAACCTATGCCCAAAAAAACCAAATCCCCCGCCAAATCCGCCCTGAAAAAAACCAAAACGACCGTTCTGAAGAAGTCCGCGAAAAAGGCGGTCGGCAAGGCAGTGAAAGCCGTCGCACCCACGGCTCACAAGAAGGACAAATACGTATATACTTGGGGTAACGGCAAGGCCGACGGTCATGGGAAAATGAAAGCGCTGCTCGGTGGCAAGGGCGCCAACCTCGCCGAGATGACCCGTATCAGTCTGCCGGTGCCTCCCGGCTTCACCATCACCACCGAAGTCTGCACGTATTTCTACGATCACAAACGCACCTATCCCGCGGTCCTGCAAAAACAGGTTGAAGCCGGTGTGGCCAACATGGAAAAAATCATGGGCTACAAGTTTGGTGATGACTCAGGCTTTCCGCTGCTCTTGGCCGTGCGTTCCGGTGCCCGTGACTCCATGCCGGGCATGATGGACACCATTCTCAACCTCGGCCTCAACGATAAAACCGTCCTGGCCCTGGAAAAAGCCACCCAGAATCCCCGCTTCGCATGGGATTGTTACCGCCGTTTTGTTCAAATGTATGGCGACGTCGTGCTCGGCGTGCAAAAGCGCCCCGAAGAAGACCACGAGCCTTTCGAGGTCATCATCGAGAAGTTCAAGCACGAGCGTTACCACAAGGACATCGAGGACTCCAAGCTCACCGCTGAAGACCTCCAGGAAATCATCGTCCGCTTCAAGAAACTGGTCAAAGGCCGCACCGGCCACGACTTCCCCGCCTCGCCGTGGGACCAGCTCAAAGGTGCCGTTGGCGCCGTGTTCGGTTCCTGGATGAACGACCGTGCGATCGTTTACCGCCGCAAATACAACATCCCCGCCGAGTGGGGCACCGCCGTCAACGTCCAGGCCATGGTCTTCGGCAACACCGGGGAAAATTCCGGCTCCGGCGTCGCTTTCACCCGCAACCCCGCCAACGGCATCAAGGAATTCTACGGTGAATTCCTCATCAACGCCCAGGGCGAAGACGTCGTCGCCGGCGTCCGCACCCCCGAACCCGTCGCCGAACTCAAGAAGCAGATGCCCAAGGCCTACGCCGAACTGGACCGCATCCGCTACACCCTGGAAAAGCACTTCACCGACGTGCAGGACTTCGAGTTCACCATCCAGGAAGGCAAGGTTTACATGCTCCAAACCCGCAACGGCAAGCGCACCGCCATGGCCGCGCTCAAATTCGCCGCAGACATGACCAAGGAAAAACTCATCGACTGGAAAACCGCCATCCTGCGCAATCCGGCCGACCAGCTCGACCAGTTGCTGGCCCCGGTGTTCGACGTCAACGAAGTGAAGAAAGCCGCGGTCATCGCCACCGGCCTGCCC
>CAZTYG010000200.1:0-4684 GCA_964617445.1 uncultured Blastochloridaceae bacterium | reverse complement strand
GGGAGCAAAGAAAATCGACCGCCTGTTGAAATGACGCGCAGTGCCAGAAGGGATGATCGGGGAAGACGCGGTGGAGGTGGGCGAAGGCGTGAAGGTTGAAGGCATGGTATCCGAGATCGCGTTTCGAAAAATCCATCGGCCCTTGACTGCGCGCCCGGCGACGGGAGGGATCCAACAAATGATAAAGCCGGAAGAAGGGCGAACCGGGTTCGGCCACCCGGTCAGTCCAGCGCAGCCGCATCCGGTGGCGCACCAGGCCTTCCGCATGGAGGGCGAACACTCCTTCCAGATGATCGAGAAACAGGCTGACGCGATGGCGGGCAGCGTCGTCGCCCAGCTCCGCCACCAGGGCGCCGGCCATGGCGAACCACAATTGGTGGTTGAATGTCATGTCGAGCGAAAGGGTTTTGCCGTCGATATCCCAGCGGTGCCAGAGTCCCCGGCGTGGTTCCTGGCGATGGCCGTGGAAAAGATCGACAGCGGTGCGGCGGGCGTCGTCGTCGCCCAACCTTGCGGCGGCGCAGAGGCCCTCGATCACCCAGGCGGCGCCGATGGTGCCGTTGCAGCGGTCACGTCCGCGGATGGAGCGGTGCCAGTGGTTGGCGGCGTTGGGACGGTCCGTGGGTCCGCAACAATAGGCGGCGGCGCGGCGGGCGGCGGTAGCGAACTCCGTCCCGCCCCCATGGCTGTGCGCGAAACTCCACAAGACGATGGCATGAGCGGTGTTGCGGACGGGGCGTTCGGGATGGCCGTAGGGGCCGTTGTGGCCGGGTGGCATCGAACCGTCGGCTCGCTGCAAGGGCAACAAACCGCCGGCGTGGTCAAGCAGCCAGGTCGGGTGGGGGTGTGAATCAGCAGCCAAACAGCTTTTTTATACCACACCGCCTTGCAAGCAAGCGCATATCGATTCTGGTGGAGGTCGAAACAGCGGTTTGAACAGGAGACAGAAGCCGGAGATCACCCGTTTTTCCATTGGTGGTTTAAGAAGCGGTTGACTTGATCTTGTTAACAAAGCATTCATTTAACACTTTGAAAAATATGTCAAAATGCTTGAGTAGCGATAATGAGCACGCAGACTCCCGTCGGTTCCCCCTCCCCCAAACGTGACTTGGAAGCGGACAAAGGACGAAAGCGTTCCATCGGGGCTTTTGGCATCTCCCTCTCCTTGCATTTGTCGGTGTTTATGTTGGTCGGCAGTTATGTGCTAATCGATGAGATTGAACCGCGCAATCCCCCGGTGGCCACGTTGTTATCGCCGCAACCGACGGAGGAATACGATCCTCTTCCTGAGGAGCCCAAAATTCCGGAACCCACCCCGCCGATGACGGACCCCACCGCGGTGGATGCGGGCGGTGCCAGCCAAGAGGAATTTTCGCCTGTGCATGCGATCCCCAGTTCCCACCCCAACGCAACCTACGTTCTACCGCCGCCCGGAATGCCCACCACCGCGCTACCCTCACGGGGATTGGGAACCGGCACCGGACCGGGCGAAGGAACCGGACACGGCCCGGGCAGCGGGGTGGCCACACCCTCGTTGTTCGGAGATCCCAAACCCCTTCCGGGCATGTTGGAGGGCACGATGTATGACCTCAAACAAGACCGCCGTCGCAAGGCCACCGGGATGAATCAGGACGGCCATAATCAGTTGCTGCGCTCGTTTTACCGCGCGGACTGGAACCCCTCGCATCTGCGCCGGTTCTATGAAGTGGAAAACCGCCTTTACCAGAGCATCTTTTTTCTTCCACGTATGAACGCCGATACTGCTCCCAGCTCCTTCGGTGTGGCCGATATCGTCGAGCCCCGGATGTGGATTATCATCTACCGCGGAAATGTCGTTGCTCCATTCAGCGGTGAGTTCCGTTTTGTCGGCTACGGTGACGACAACCTCGCCGTCCGTTTCAACAACGTCGATGTGTTCGACGGCTCCCGGCCTTCCATTGGCATCCACGGGCAGCCCTCCCCCATGGCACAGGTCGAGGGCCACCACGTCGAAAAATCCCACATCGCGGCCAATGGCTGGCTGGCATATGGAACTTGGATCCAAGTCGAGCGTGGAAAACAATACCCTGTTGAAATTCTCATTGGCGAGAATCCCGGCGGAGTGTTTTGCGCATTTTTATTGATCGAAGAAAAAGGCAAGAGCTACCGCACCGGCCCTGCCGGGCGTCCTGTGCTGCCGCTCTTCCGCACCCGGCCGGCCGACCGCGCCGCCGAACGTGCGCTGACGGACGGACCGGGAAACAACGCGCTTCCGTTTGCGCGCGACGAAATCATTTTCGAAGCCCGCTGAACATTCGCGTCCTTCGTGATGTTTCTTATTTAGTGTCCATTTGTGTCCATTCGTGGTTTCGTTCTCCGCGTCCCTTCGCGGACTTCCTGTTACCATGTCACTTTTCATCAGCGTCATTGTTCCGGTCAAAGATGGCGGAGCGCGGTTTCGCGCGCTGATGGCCGCCCTGGCCGCCCAGGATTTTTCCGCCGATCGCTGGGAGTTATTGGTGGCCGACAACGGTTCGACCGACGGCACCCCGGATTGGGCGCGGACACGTGCGGCTACGTTTCCCGTGCCAATGACTGTGCTGGACGCCTCCGCCCGTCCCGGTTCCTATGCCGCCCGCAACGTCGCCCTCCAGCAAGCGCGTGGCAACGTGCTGGCCTTCACCGACGCCGACTGTCTGCCGGTTCCCGGCTGGCTGTCCGCTGGCTTGCGCGCGCTGGAGGACGGCCCCGCTGATCTGGCCGGGGGGCACGTGCGGTTCACCTTTCGCGGTTCGCGGCCCGACACCGCCGAGCTGGTCGATTCCCTCACCAACATGCAGATGGAAATCGATATATTGCAACGCGGTGTCACTAAAACCGCCAATCTCTTCGCCCGCAGGGAGGTCTTCGACAGAAACGGCCCCTTTCCCGACGATCTCCGCTCCGGCGGCGATGTGCAATGGACCGGCGCGGCGGTGCGGGCGGGCTTTCGATTGGTATTCGCACCGGCGGCTGAGGTGGCGCACCCGGCCAGGAGCTGGGGTGAGATGTGGCGCAAACAGGTTCGTGTCGGCCGCGGCCAGATGCCGGTGATGCGCCGCGCCGGGCGTTCCTGGGGATGGATTCTGCGCGATTGTTTCGACCCGCGCGATCCGCGCCGCAGTGCCGACCGCGCCGCCGCCACTACCCAGGCGGGCGGAAGCCCCCCGCGCCCCTGGCGTTTCCAACTCGGCCAGATTTATTGTCGGCTCGGCACCATCACCGGCCGCGCCCTCTGGTTGCTGGATCGCAAGTCCTAGGCCGTTCTACGTTGATCCGTCGCATGGCTTGGTCATGATAGCGGGTAATGAAATCAGTGGTGTTGATCACGGGGGCCGGGGGCGGGATCGGACGGTCGGCGGCCGAACGGTTTCTCGCGGCTGGCTGGACGGTCTGGGGCAGCAGTCGCAGCGGCATGCTGCCATGGACGCACCAGCGGCTCACGCCGTGTGCGTTGGAGCTGGCCGATCCCTCCTCGGTGGCCGCGTTGGCCGCAACGCTGCGCGATCAAGCCGGGCGGCTGGATGTGCTGGTGAACAATGCCGGCTCCGCATCTTTTTCTCCGCTGCTGGAAATGGCAGCGGAGCAACGGCGGTGCGAATGGGAAATTCTCTTCCATGGTCCGCTGGACCTGACTGCCGCGCTGCTGCCCCTGCTGCAGGAGACACGTGGGAGGGTGGTGATGGTGACCTCGCTGGCCGCGCGGCTGCCGATCCCCTTTCTCGGCAACTACAGTGCGGCCAAGGCGGCACTCGCCGCCGCAACGCAAGTCCTGCGGATGGAACTGGCGGAATCGGGGGTGGAGTTTATCGATCTCCAGCCCGGCGATCTCCGCACCGGGTTCCATGATGCGATGCCTCAGGGTGCGGTATCCGCGAAGTTGCGCGATCGCGCGGACCGGGCCTACGCGGCGATTGACGCTGCCATGCGTTCGGCACCGCCGGCGGACGCGGCGGGGCGGGAGATTTTCCGGCTGGCGGTGGGGAACTGCCCCCCGCCACGACGGTCCTGCGGGTCATGGTTCCAGGCCGTGCTCGCCCCGCTGGGCCTGCGGCTGTTGCCCCACCGGCTCATGCACTCCCTGATCCGGCGCAACTACCGGTTGCATTAAATTTGGCTCCCCCCCTATGCCACTGAAACGTAACGTGCGTCCACCAGAGGCGGGCGGCTAGGGTGGGGCATGGGCAAAAAGAAAAAAGACGACCGGATCAACGAGGCGGAAGCGCGCAAAGAGACGCGCAAGCTGCTCAAGGTGATGGTGCTGCTGGCCAAAGTTTACCGCAAAGGCGCCAAGACCCAGGAGCAGAAGTCCGCATACAAGGAAATCGCCGACAAACTCGAACACTGGCGCAAGGAGGCGTAATCGGTTTTGATTGTGAGCGACCTCAGAGCTCTCGCCCTGAGCCCGTAGTCTGGAATGTTGGGGCATGGAAACATCCGCCCCTTGGATCGAAACGCGGACGGAAGGGCTGTATGCGCGGGCGGGCCACGGCACGGTGTGGTGCCCCCCGGAGACCGCAGGGATCATGCGCCTGCGCCCGCCAACGCCGCGTCGAACTGCCCCTGGTCATCTCCGATCACGCCGACTGGCCCGATCTGCTCCGCACGATTCGCGAGACTGGGGCCCGGCAAATCTGGGTCACCCACGGTCAGGAGGATGCCCTCG
>CAZTYG010000199.1:0-4711 GCA_964617445.1 uncultured Blastochloridaceae bacterium | reverse complement strand
GCGTGGGGCTGGCGGGTGCGGGATTTGCCGCCTCCGCGCTGGCCCGTCATCTGGTCCGGCGTTGTCCGGACATCGAGCTGGCCGCCGCCGCCAATCGCGACCCCGAGCGCCTTGATGCGCTGCTGGCCGAACTCGGCGTCTCCCCGCAACGTCCGTCCGATCCGTTGGACCTGGCCGCGATCGGGTCCCTCGATGTGGTGGTGGACGCCACCCGTTCCATCGGCTTCGCCCGCGACCTGGGCCTCGCAGTGCTGCGGGCGGGGCGGTCGTTTCTGACATTGAATTGTGAGATGGACGCCTGTTGGGGACCGTTGCTGGCGCGCACCGCCGCACAGCACGGCGCGGTGTATTCCAATGTCGATGGCGACCAACCCGGAGTGCTGGCGCGTTTGAACGACGAAGTGCTGG
The DNA here is from genome assembly GCA_964617445.1 of uncultured Blastochloridaceae bacterium. Classification (GTDB taxonomy): domain Bacteria; phylum Verrucomicrobiota; class Verrucomicrobiia; order Methylacidiphilales; family CAZTYG01; genus CAZTYG01. The sequence goes on along the minus strand of CAZTYG010000199.1, from coordinate 4,303 downwards.
GCTGGGGCATGGAACCGCGCCTTTACGGCAACATCAAGGGCATGTTGGACATCACCCGCACGCCGGAGAGCCAGCGGGACTTCGCCCGGCAGTGGGGCATGGACCCGGCGGCAGCGGCGAGTTTTGCGGACGGATCGAAACTGGCCGCCGAGTGTGCCGTGTTGGCCAATGGCGTGGGAGCCCGAACGGCACCCGGCGGCATGACCGGCCCGGCAGTGCCGACCGGCACGCCGATCGAGCAGGTCTGGCAGGTATTCCTTCCCCTTCTGGAGCAATACGACGATCCGATGGTGGACTATATCTTGGGCGCCGAGCCGGGGCCCGGGGTTTTCATCATCGCCCGCGAAACTGACCCCCGTCAACGTCACTACCTGCGATACTATAAAATGGGGGATGGCCCCTACTACCTGTTCGTCCGGCCATTCCATCTTTGCCACATGGAAGTGCCACGCAGCATCCGGCAGGTCGTGCACCAAAAAAAACCTGTCATCTCATCGAGCCCCCGGCCAACCACCACCGTCATTGCTGTGACCAAACGGGATTTATCCGCGACGGAGAAGTTCGATGGAATCGGCGGATACACCCATTATGGGAAATGCCGCAATCTGGACGAAATCCAGGGTCGATCTATTCTGCCACAGGCGTTGCTGGAAACCGGGGAGCTGCGACGTCCTATCGTGGCCGGAACACCCATTGAAACCTCCGATCTGATCAACAGCGAATTACTAAGTAGGGAAACGAGCCTATGGCGATCCTGCATTTCCGCATCATGAAAAAGCCCCGGCATACGCCCCACAATACAAGAGCTGTTGTGAAGCTGCTTTTGGCAGACCGCCCCCTTTTTCATTCCAGCAGCAAAAAAAACAGGAATTACACAATGGGGGATGCGGCATTACGTGCGATCTCCGAATACGTCAAACCACATGGCATGGGCATGGAAATTGGCAGCGGCTATTCAACCGTAATCCTCTCGACGATGGCCATCCGGCATACCGCTGTGTCGTTGTTCCGTGAGGAGCACCAAAAAATCCAGGAGTGGATGAAAAAACAGGGATTGGATACGGCAAAGGTGACTTTTGTGGAATCCGACTCCGTCCAATATCTTTCCCAAATCAAATCCCGGCCATTTCTTGACTATCTGCTGATCGATGGAAATCACGCATTCCCCATTCCCGTGCTTGATTGGTACTACGGAGCCGATCTGCTCCATCCGGGAGGTATGCTGATTCTCGATGACGTTCATTTGCCCGGCGTCAGAAAGCTTGCGGAAGTTCTTATGGCCGATACGGTGCGCTGGAAAATGCGGCACCTTGCCAGCAGAACCCTCTTTCTGGAGCGTTTGTGTGAAGATTCCGTGGTCCATGGATTGAAGTGGCAAAAGCAACCGGGTGCCAAGTTTCTTGTCCTGCGGGAAAAACTCTTCGCCTTGTCCTACCTTTGGAGGAAGTGGACGTCATGACAATGGAAGGACAATCTCACCCTCTGGTCTGTTTCATTGTCCCGGTTCACAACAGCGGCGCATTTTTGGACCAGGCCCTCGGCAGTATACGTGCTCAGACGTATTCGAATTGGAATTGCGTGGTGTTCAATAATGCCAGCACCGACGGCAGCGGGTGGATCGCCGCGCGGCACGCCGCGGAGGAGCCACGCATCCGGGTGGAGGAAAACCGCGGGGCGGTGCTGGCCTCGTTGGACAGCCTCAATCATGCCATGACCTTGGTGGACCCGGCGGCGGAGTTTGTGAAGGTTCTGCACGCCGACGACAGGCTGCACCCGGAATGCGTGGAGAAGATGGTGGCCTGCGCGCGGCGTCATCCGACGGCGGGCATCATCAGCAGTCTGCGCCGGGCGGGTGACCGCATGGATAGCTGCGGGCTGGACCCGGATCGAGAGTTCTGGTTGGGAAAGGAGATCGGACGTCATGCCCTGTTGATCAGCCAAACCTGTTTCGGTGCGCCCAGCACGTTGCTATTGCGGGCCGGGCTGGTCCGGGCGCGGCGGCCTTTCTATCCCACCGAAGATATCCACGCCGATACCAACGTCTGTTACCACCTTTTGAAAGAAACCGACTTCGCGTTTCTCCATCAGGTATTTTCCCTTACACGAAGGCACAATCAAAGCGTCAGCAGCAGATTCTGCGACCGCGTCCGCAGTCAACTACCCGCCCGGTTGTATTTTATCCGGACGCATGGCCCGGACTTTCTGGAAGCGAAGGAGTTGCGCGAGGTGGAGCGTGAATGGACGCGGGAGTATCTGAAATTTCTCGCCCACCAATGGCTGGCGCGTGTTCACGACACGGACTTCCGGAACTACCACCGCGAAAAAATGGGATTGCTTGGCTTGCGCCTTTCACTCTCCACTCGCATCGAGGGCGTGCTGTTGTATCTGGCGGACGAGACCATGTACAAATTCGGATACCACAGCAATCGTCCGCGCTTCAGTCCCCGCCAAAGCAATGGCCTAGTCGAATAATATCGCCTTGATAAAATTCCGCCACTTTGGCGCGGGTTTCTGTGTCATAATATTCCGTGTAATGTGGACGCTGTCGTGCGTTCTCATGTTGCAGCGCCGCATCCACACCCAGTGCCCGCGCCAGCGCGGGATACACTGCTTCGAGTTCCTCGAAGCGGTAAATCCGGTCCACCAAGATTCTGCCATGTCTCGAGCAGTAGAAATAATGTTGTGGGTAGAAGAAAATGGCCTTGGTTGTTTTCACCCACCGCCGGTTGAGGTCGCGCAGGACAAAGGTGCGGAAGTCGGGAAAGGGATTCAGGTGCCGCTCGACCCAATCTCGATCGTCCTTGCGCCGTCCGCCTGTTTTCAAATACTGATAGGCGGAGACCAGTCGGTCCCAGGGATTGCGGACAAAGGTGAAGGTGGGGAGCCGCCGCCATTCTTCCCCCCGGAACAAGCTGCGAAGGACATGAATACTGCCGTGCCCGGCACACGAGGAACCGAAGAGGGTGAAGGCCAGGGACAAGCCCGCCGTTTTGGGGATGTGGATAAATAGTGCTCCCCTGCGTTCCATGGCCAATACGGAGAGGCCCGGCGGCTCTTTGGTGCGCAGGGGCAGGAATGTGTTGTCGCGCCGCCGCAGATTCCAGCGAATGAACCGCCCCCGGTGCAGAGAGGTTCCGTCCAACTCCTCGATGGCGGCGGCACGCAGTGCGTGAAAGGTGGGAACCCGGAATCCGGCTGGCAAGTCGGGCGAATGCTTCACAGGCGGTGTCTCCATGGACCGAGTTGGTGGAAGCGGGAACATCGCCAGCCGATCCAGGCCAGGCCGCACAGTCCCGCCGCGCGAGCGACAAGACCGCGCGCGCGGCTTTTGGAGAACCTCCAGCGTCCGCGCTGGCGGTCAAAGCGGAGCCATTGCATCCATGATTCGCTCCAGCACGGGGGCGGCCAGCCGGACGCTGTCAACTCCAGGCGTTCGCGGGGTGCGCCACCGATCCATGAGGCCACGGTGGTGAAGCTGCTGATGGCAGATGCCGCGATCTGTGCGCAACGCGATAGATGGAGCATATCGGCTGCGGCCGCATGGATCGCACCGGGTGTCTCCCGGTTCCACTCCGGATTTTCCAGCCAGAGCACGCGTGCGCCGAAAGCACGCCGGAAGACCTTTCGAACGTCGGCTTCGTCGGTGGCCAGATAAACCGCGTCGCCACCGCTGTCCAAGTGCGCGCGCGCGGCGTCGAGGAACAGATGCAGCGGGGAGCGGGCGGTGGCCCGCCAGTGGTCGGTGCGGCGGATGTGAATGCCAAGGGTATTTGCGGGAAGGTCGATCAAGCGGGCGCGCACCTCGGCACACCAGCGCAGCGTGCGCAAGAATGCGGCCATTTGCGGAACCATGGCGGAAAACTCCGCGCCGGGTGAGGGTAGAGGCCGGTTGGTCACCACGCGGACATCTTCGGAGGACCGCAACAAATGCTCCAAATGGTCTTCGTCGATCCCACCGCGCGTCCACTCCGCTGTTTGTCCGGTTACGGTGGAGGCGGCACGGTCGCATTGCCATTCCCCGGTGTTCTCCCACAAGTTCTCCGCAGTGCATGGACAAATTCCCGGCTGCGGACGCCAGTCCACCCACAGCCGCCGCCTGAAACGACCACTGACCACATGCGCGGCGGCCACCGCCTGAAGGCGGTTGGCCAGCCCGGAAACGGGACGCAGGATCAATAGAGGCTTGGACATGCGAAGAAGATCAAGGATTGCCAGCAATGCGGTGTTGAGACAATAACAAGGTGGTGAAGATTGTCCGCCGACCTCCGCCGATGCGACCCCCGCGTCCGCTCGCCAGCACCAA
>CAZTYG010000198.1:0-4714 GCA_964617445.1 uncultured Blastochloridaceae bacterium | reverse complement strand
CGCGTCCTCCGGCACCGGCACATCAGGGATCCGCCGTAAGAAATGCAGACTGGCCGTAGCCGCTAGAAAACTCACCAGAAACACCGCGAAGAATCCGCCCCCGTCCTCTTGATAGCTTTCCAGATACACACCACAGGCAAGCGCGGTCACGGAAATGGCCGAGAATCCGAATATGTTATCCAGCGAGATGTAACGCCCGCGCACTTTTTCCGGAACCAACTGGCTGATCCAAGGAAGAAAGCCGCATACCGAAATGCCACGGACCAGATTGTATGAGAACAATAGGAACAGGGTCAGGCTGATGCGGGTATTGTTATCGAACTGGGAGGGCAAAAGCGCCACCAGCGCGATGAGCAGGATGAATCCGCTGCGCAAGCTCCATCCACGCAACACAAACCGCCGATAACCCACCAACTCCACATAGCGGGCGGCTGGGATTTGCAACAAATTCAGCAAGGGTGGAAGCGCCGTCGCCACACCAAGAATCGTCGCGCTGGCGCCCAGCGCTTTGAGATACAGGAGGATGGGCAGGCCGATGACCAACGAGTAGGAAATCGAATTAAAAACCTGAAAGGCGTAGGCGTTGCCAATGCCCTTCGGCATCCGGTCGCTGGATCGCGTGACGTGGGGAATCACCCGCAAAGACTGACCAGAATCCGGCTACGCACACGCGAAAAGTGTCAGGCGGCCGGGATTTCTGCGCTGGTTTCGATCACGGGCGCACTTTCCCCGCCTTCCACAGGAGGCTGCGTTGTGGTATCGGGCTGCGCTTCCGCCGGTGCAGTTTCTTGTACTTCTACCTCAGCGGCGGGGATGACCTGGCCGCCGTCGCGCGGGGCCAACTCCGGAAAGGGAGGCTGGCGAGCATTGGGGTCCTCGGTCAGGTCGGGGGCTCGGACAAAAATTTCCTCGGCACTGATGCGGACCGGGCGGACGGCGGAGAGAAGCTTCTCGTCGGTCATGATCTCGCGAGTCTCGGTCATCCTGGGATCGTAATCACGCGCGTTGTTCAGGTCCTTCAGTCCGAGTACGGTCGGGGTCAACACAAAGACCAATTCGCTCCGGATTTTGTCATTGGTCCGGTCCTTGAAAAGCTCGCCAATGATTGGTATCTGACTCAGGAACGGAATCGATTGCATGCTCTCAGCGGTTTGATCGTCGAAAAGTCCGCCGATGACCAGCGACTCGCCGTGCTTCATCGCCACCCGGGTCTCTACGGTGTTGGTATTGAATGAGGGGAATCCATTTTCTCCACCCGGGACCAAAGAGGAAATGGAGGGTTGCACGCCCATCTGGATAATTCCGGATTCGCTGATCGAGTTGACCATCTGCGAGCGAATGCCCGATTCAGGCTCGCGTGACCAACGCGACTCTTGGGAAGTAATGTTGCTCCAAGGAATGGTACCATCCACCCGCGGACGGTAGGTTTCTTCTTCCCTGACCAATGGAGTCACCAGCAGAGAGACTCCGACATTGTAAGGCACCGGTGGGTCCTGAACGATGATACCGTCCACCACTCTGGAGCCACCCGAGATGAAGACCGTCTGGCCAACGACGAATTCGGCCGCCTGGCCGTTGAGAACGGTCAGGGCCGGTTCTTGGAGAAGGGTGGCTTTGATACCGAGTTCGTCCAAAGTCACAGTAGTGCGGTAGTTGGTGGGGACACCCGCAAAGCTGCCGAAGATGGGCAGGGTGCCCTCGATTCCGTTGCCTGTTTCAAAGAACGGTGCGGCGGAAGCGAACTCTAGGTTGAAGGTATCCCCGGGGCCGGAGCGGTGACGGATGCCGATGTTGCGGTTTTTTTCGTGTTGGACCCGGATCACTTTGACCCCGATGCGCACCTGCAGAGGATTACGGATGCTCATGAGGTTGACGACGTTCTCGGTGTACGCGTGAGCGATGTTAAGTGCTTTTGCGGAGACCAGATCATTTTCGACCTGGCCTTCCAAGACGATGGTAGGGCGAAAGTCGTTGGCGTTGAGGACCTGACCGGTGGCTTGGCCGGCGGTTTGACCGCGGGGGGCAACGATGTCCGAGGCGGTGTCACTGCCGAATGAACGATTAAGGTTCGCACCGACCAAGGATGCCTGGGGTGGCAGAACTTTGACGCGCAGTTCGGGGTCGCCAACAAAACTCATGATGGCTTCCTCCAACTCTTTCTCGATCTCGTTCTCACGGAAACGGCTGGTCACGGTGACGCGGTAGCGTTTCGTGGAACCATCCTCGGTGATCTCCACCAATGCCTGACCGGGAGAACGCAGGGCGACGACGAACTGGTCTTTGAGATCGGGGGGTTGGGACAGAATGATGGGATTCTCCAGAACCTGGCCCACTTCGTCTTTAAACTCCCAGTAGCCGTCGATAACTACTTGTTTGTCATCAATACGAATGACAGCGGTGTCATAATTTTGGACGGGGATAAGGAGGTTTTCCAGGACGTAGCCACGGAATTCCTCATCCACTTGGCGGGCGGGTGTGACCGGCTGGGCCGCAAGCTGGACAATGGTGAGCGCGGCAGCACATAAGGTTAGGATGGTTTTTTTCATGGGTTGGTCCTTGGGGGTCCTTGATTGGAAATATGCTTACATCACCGAACGGCGTGGGGGTGCGGGAGCGGGTGGCGGGGCATCGGGTATCACGGCCTTTCGCTTCTCGGCGGTCTCACCCATGAGAGCCCTGATCATGTTGCCGTGGAGTTCACTGGGTTGGTCCACTTTGCCTTCATCCTCCAGCGGACGCAAAACCAGAGCCAGATTGGAACTGAAGTCCTCCGCCGCCAAGATGATCTCGGCCTCGCGCGGACTGACCACAAAAGTCGCGGTCACCCCGCGGGCCAGTCGACCGCTATTGGGATCGTCGGCCGGAGCGCGTTCCGCCGCTTGCTCCTGACCATGGACGATATCAAAGATTTTCACCTTTTGCAGGAATGTGACCGAAATGGTGGGCGGGACATCCTCGGCGTTCATGAACTCCGGAATGGGAAACGTGCCAACGATGTCGACAAAGTCCCCGTTTTTGATCAGAAAGCCGCTGGCTTTGATTTCGTCCACCCGGACCGACACGAGCCGCTGGCCTTCCTCGATGATCAAAGACGCCCGCGGCAACTGGCTTGGCAACACAACTTTTTGCATCATGAGGATATCCCCTTTGGGAATGTTGAACGAGGCAACCCGACCCTCCAGAACTTCCAATGACTGCACTGCACCCTCTGGTATCAGTGCCTTGGGCATGTCAACTGCCCGCACCTGCAATTGGCCGACCGGCTGGCCCATCTGAATCTCGGTGTTGGTCACCAACACCCGCTCGGTTTCGATCGTTTGGGTGACCTGCACCTCCTTTTGGGAAACACGCTTTTTTTCCGCCTCAACATATTTGGATATCAAGACGGTGCAAAACGCCGCCAAGACGACCGCAATCACGATCAAAAATAGTAACCCTTTGTTTTTCATGAGAATTTACATATTTACTAGTAAAATTAGGGATTCTTGTCAACTTGAATATCCCCAAGCACTTAGGTTCCGTTTTTGATATCGACCAAGCCGCTATCCTGGAATATCCTGACGACTCATGCTACGTGCCGCGGTAATGGTCGTATTGGTCAGCCTATTCGGGTATTTCCTGATAGCCTCGGCACCCGGACAAGGCCTCAATTCGCTCTTCGGCGTCCGTATTTGGCAGGATGAGAACTTGTGGGATGATCGAGCCCGCAACACCGCCGACCGCCTCGACCTGAGCGGGGTGCGCCACGCTTCCGGCGAATTCTACCGGGGCGAGTTTGGCGGATCGGTAGAAGTCCTCGGTTCCCCCCTGTATGCCCTCGACCTTTACACCAACAACGGCGTGGTCCAGCGCCTGGTCCTGGGCTTTTTGAACCGTGCCGACCTTCATGCCTCCATCGAACGCGAAGCGGAAATGGCACCGATCGACGAACGCGAAGCCCGCAACCGGCTGGTTCACGAATTCGACCGCAACCTGCGTGCCGAGCAACAAACCATCCGCACCCGACTGATCCAGCGCTTGGGCCAGCCCGCCCAAGGTCGTGACGGTGCCGAGGTCTGGACATGGGTCGGCCACGAGTTGGTGCTGCAGCGCGGGCATGAAGCACTTACCCTCGCCATTCAGAAGGGCGGCCACTCCCCCACCGCCTCCGCCCACAATAGCATCTACGAAAGCGGCGCAAAACTTCTCCCCCTCACCTCCCACGTCCGCCGAACCTCGGAGGGGGACGTCTTCATCGACAATATTCCCCCCATCAACCAGGGAAACCGTGGCTACTGTGTTCCTGCCTCATGGGAAAAATGCCTGCGCTACTACGGATTATCCCTGGATGTCTATACCCTCGCCCAAGAGGGCGACACCCGTGTTTACGGCAGCCTCTTCATGCCCTTCGCCCGAGGCGTCTCCCGCATCATCTCCCCCCACGGCTATCAAGTCGAATACCCTCGTGCCTCCCCCGACGACTTCGCTTTCCTCAAACGCCACATCGACCAGGGAATTCCGATCATCTGGGGCATGGATTCCCAATTGTTGACCATATGGGCCACCCGCAGCCAGATGCGCCGCACCCGGCTGCCCTCCACCCCCCCCATCATCGAAAGCATGCCCGGCACCCCCGCCCTCCACGCCCTCCTTATCGTCGGCTACAACGAACGCTTCCGCGAAATCGCCCTGTCCGACTCCACCGAATTCGGCCACTCCATGCCCTATATCTGGG
>CAZTYG010000197.1:4395-4716 GCA_964617445.1 uncultured Blastochloridaceae bacterium | reverse complement strand
GGTCCTGTTAACGAAAAGGAAGGGGTGCTGTTACCGGGTACCCCCGCCTTTGCTCTTGCCCTCGGCCCGGATTTCTGGAGGCTTGTAAGCTTTCACCCACCACAATCCATGGAAAACGAAACGGACTGGAAAGAAATCATTGAAGGGTATCTCCAAGTTGCCCTCAACTGGTTAAAACACGCGGTCAGCGGCGAATCCTGGCCCGAATTCCTACTGGTCTTTTTCCTCGGCAGCATCGTCTTCGTGGCGGTGTGCCTCACTTTATTTCAAATGGTCTGGCTGGCGCGCACACGATCCCCCGTGGCCACCCATCCTCCAGGG
>CAZTYG010000197.1:0-4385 GCA_964617445.1 uncultured Blastochloridaceae bacterium | reverse complement strand
CCAGGGTGGCCTTCCAGCTCGAAATACCAGGTCTGCATCGAGCACCACATGCCGATGGACTTCACATGGTCCTTTCCCTATCTACTGTGCGAGGGCGGCAAATACAACATGGCTGATGGCGCGCGCCTGCCCGACTCCGACAATCTCTTCGAGCTGCCCAGCGGTACCCGCGTCCGTTTCGTCCTCAAACCCGTTCCCGCAATACCCGCCAAAAATTCCCCTCAATAAATGAAGCCATTCCTTCACGACGACTTCCTGCTTTCCTCCGCCGCTGCTGTCCGACTCTATCACGAATACGCCGCTCCGGAACCCATCTTCGACTACCACTGCCACCTCCCCCCCGACCAGATCGCCGCCAACCATGGCTTTCGCAACCTCTACGAAATCTGGCTGGGCGGCGACCACTACAAATGGCGTGCCATGCGCGCCAACGGCGTGCCCGAAGAATTTTGCACCGGCTCCGCCCCGGACTACGAAAAATTTCTCGCCTTCGCCCGCTCCATGCCGCGTTTCCTCCGTAATCCGCTCTACCACTGGAGCCACCTTGAACTCCGCCGCTACTTCGACATCGACCTCGTCATCGACGAATCCACCGCTCCGCGCATCTGGGAGGAGTGCAATGAAAAGCTCGCCTCCCCGGAATTCCGCGTCCACGCCATTCTCAACCGCAACCGCGTCCGCGTCGTCTGCACCACCGACAGCCCGGCCGACACCCTCGAACACCACACCGCCATCGCCCAAAATCCCGGCACCCTCGCAACCCGCGTCTATCCCACCTACCGCCCGGACCTGGCCCTGCGCGTCGATGACCCGGCACTCTTCGCACGTTTCCTCCAGCTCCTTTCCAGGAATTCCGGCACCAACATCAACAATTTCAGCGACTTCCTCACCGCCCTTCAACAGCGTCACGAATTTTTCCACCGCATCGGCGGACGGCTCTCCGACCACGGCATGGAAACTGTCCCCACCGGCCCGTGTTCCGCACAGGAGGCCGATGGCATGTTCCGACGGGCCTTCGATGGCGAAGCCATTGCCCCCGCCGACGCCAGCCGCTTCGCTTTCTTCATGATGGTCCAATTCGGACGCTGGGACCACGCCGCCGGCTGGACCAAACAACTCCACCTCGGATGCCTCCGCAATATCAACTCCCGCGGCTTTCGCACCCTCGGCCCCGACACCGGCTACGATACCATCGGCGATTTTCCCCACGCCCGCTCCCTCGCCGCTTACCTCGACGCCCTCGACTCCACCTCGCAACTCCCCAAAACCATCCTCTACAACCTCAACCCCTGCGACAACTACCTCTTCGCCACCATGATCACCAATTTCATGGACGGCACCACCCCCGGTAAAATCCAATTCGGCAGCGGCTGGTGGTTTCTCGACCAGAAGGACGGCATGACCATGCAGCTTAACGCCCTCTCCCACATTGGCCTCCTCTCCCGCTTCGTCGGCATGCTGACCGATTCCCGCAGCTTTCTGTCCTACACCCGCCACGAATACTTCCGTCGCATCCTCTGCGACATGCTCGGGCGCGACATGGAGGAGGGTGAGCTGCCCGGAGACTTCGAACTCGTCGGCGGAATGGTCCGCGACATCTGCTACCGCAACGCCGAACAATATTTCGGCCTCGATACCGCCGGCAGGGGGCCGGGGCGGTGATCCCACGCCATGCAAGGAACGATCTGGCCACAACCGGTGCGTTCCATTAGAATACGCAAATGAACCGTTTGTCGCTAACTCTGTTGGCCACCTGGGTTTCGATCACACCTGCACTCCAAGGGCAGCCCGGCGACAATTTCGGCCGGGACTCCGAATCGATATATATGGCCGATCTTTCCAGCCTCCCGGCCGTCGAGTTGGATGTCCTGGCCACTACGGCCGCTTACGCCGTCCGCAGCCTCAACTCCCATATCGGCAACTTCGCCAAGGGAGAAAAAGTCACTCTTGTCGCCGTCCACACGCGCGCACTACTCGTCAAGGGCCGCATCGAAGGTTGGGTCCGCCCCGAACACCTCACGAAACTCGACCCCGAATTGCTCGACAAAATCCGCACCGAATCCGCCCGCGAGGCCGCCTTTCGTGAGGCGGTGGGCAAAAAAGAGGTCGTCCCCGGCATGGCTTTCTCCCATGTCATCGCCGCACTCGGCGAACCCTCCAACAAATCCTCGCGCGTCGATGAAACCGGGCGCTACGACCTTTGGAGCTACACTCTTTACCGCCGCGAACTACAACGCGTGATGCAGACCGACCCCCAGACCGGCCAACTCATCACCACCTCACGCTACGTCGATGTCCCCGACGGTTCCATCGACATCGAATTCACCAGCGGCATCGTCACCGCCGTCGAAACCAACCGGCTCACGCCCAATCGTCGGCTCCGCATGCGTTAAAAAAAAGGACCGCCGCAGCCCGGAGGCGCGGCGGTCCCTTCTTCGATGATTGGCTCAGTCCTGTGCGCGACGAATGGTCCGGTCTCCAGTGCCGCGTTTTTCCCGGCGTTCCCCGGCCTGTTCTCGGCGCTCCTCCATTTTTTTCCGGCGCTCTTCGCGCAGTTCTTTCATGCGCTCCTGCTGTTCCGGAGTCAGCACCGCGTCGATCTCCCGTTGCGTAGCCGCACGGTGCTCCATCATCTGTTCCTTCGTGGCATCACGCATCTCCTGGCCCGCCTCGCGGCGCTTCTCCATGATCGCCCGGATTTTTTCCTGCTGTTCCCCGGTCAGATCCAGCTCGCGGGTCATCACCTCCATGGGATTGCCACGTCCGCCCGGTTTCTTTTCTTCCGCCGCCTGCAGCCCCCCCGGCACCGTCAGCATCACGGCCAACATCATCATTCCCAATGTCGTTCTTTTCTTGTTCATCTGTTTTTTTCCTTTTTGCGGAAGCCGTGTCACCGGCCTCACGGATTGTGTTGTCATGGGATCAAACAAGCCGGGGGCGCCGAAGTTGCGTGATTATTTTTTTTGTTCCAGCCACTACTTCGTTTACGATGGGGTATGGGCGGATCACGGAAAATCATGACACCCACGGAAACCGCTTTGATTGTGGGCCTGATTGTGATGGTCGCCGCCCTTGCCTTCGTGGTTTACCGGCCCGCGCTCATGCGCGCCTCCCAACAAGCCGAAATCATCAGACACTGGGAAGATCCGCTGCCGCTGTTCCCTCTGCGACAGGACGATACGCCGCCCTGACCGCCTGTAGATTTCCCACGTAGTGGCGCAACACTTCCTCCCACGGAACCTGCAACGCCGTGAGCCGGGCCGCTTCACGCATGACCCCCAGTGTGGAAAATTCCCGCGCCAGCCGCTCCGCCGACTCCAGCCAGGCATCGGCGTCTCCGAGCGGAACCGAACAGCCGTTCTGACCATTGACAATGTATTGGTGGACCGCGGCGTAGTCGTATCCCAATACCACCAGCCCGCTGGCCATTGCCTCCATCACCACGTTGCCGAATGTCTCGGTGTCACTGGCAAAATAAAACAGATCGCCGGACGCGTAGTGCCGCGCCAGGTCCTCGTCATGCCTCATCCCGGCGAATAACACATCGGGATTTCGGCGCTGCAATTTTCGTGCCGTCGGCCCGTCACCCACCACCACCAGCCGGAGATTGGGGACCGAAGCGCGCGCGCGGCGGTAACCCTCGATCACCTGCGGAATGTTTTTTTCGGCAGCCACCCGGCTGACATGCACCACCACCGGATCATCCGGCCCGGCACCCCACTCCGCCCGCAGCGCGGGATCGCGCCGCGCCGGATCGAACAGGCGCGAGTCCACCCCGCGCCCGAAATAAGCCATCTCGCCCAGTCCGAGTTCCCGTAGTTCGGCGATCAATCCCCGGTCCGGCACCAGCGTCAGCTGCGCCGCGCGGTGAAACCAGCGGAGATAGGCAGCAACGATCGGTTCCAGCATACCGACACCGTAGTGTTGCGCATAGTCATGAAAATTGGTGTGAAAGCTGGTGATCAGGGGAATGTCCAAGTCCCGTGCGGCGTTGCGCGCCGAACAGCCCAGGACCCCCTCGGTGGCAATGTGAACGATATCTGGCCGGTCGTAGGACCAGATGCGCCGCAGCCGGTTCCCCGAAGGCAGACCGACCTGCGCTTCGGGATACTGAGGAATCGGCAGACCCGGAACCCGGACCTCCGACCACGGCGGATCGGCGAACGCCGCCGGCATTTCCCCGCGTGGGTTGGGGCGAACCACCAGCACCTCATGGCCCAAGGCCGCCAACCCGCCCGACAGCCGCGACAACGTCATTGCCACCCCGTTGACATCGGGGGGGAAAGTTTCGGTCACCAAAGAGATTTTCATGCCTGCGCCACAAGATGGGGGAACCAGAGCAGGAAAGAAACCCCAAGCCGCGGCGACACGCAATTGTAACTTTC
>CAZTYG010000196.1:2828-4759 GCA_964617445.1 uncultured Blastochloridaceae bacterium | reverse complement strand
TCACCCGCGATGTCCAGCACCTCGCGGACGCGCACGCGGATCGGGTCCGCGCTCATGCCACCACTCCGGCGGGTTGCGCGCGGAGCTCCTCATCCATCCGTCCCTCCGCCACCCGCTGCTCCAACCAGGCCAGGCGCCGCGCGCACGGGCCCGGCTCCTCACCCCTCCGGAGAAGGGACAAAATCTCCAGGAGGCTGCCGGCAAGCGGTAGGAAGGGAAAAAGTTCCGGTGCCAATTTCCGCAGGCGCCCGAAATCCACCTCGTAGCTGCGCGGATCATCGGGCAGGTGGGTGGCAATCTCGACGCGGACGCCGGGAATTTCCGCCGCCACCATCGCCGCTAGATCGGCGATGCGCACGTTGTTTTCCGGGTCACCCGCGTTGACCACGAGGAAGGGGTCTCCGCCCGGCATCGGCGCATCCAGTGCCCAGTCGATCACCCGTGCCATGTCGGCCACATCGATCAACGGACGAAACGCCCGGCCGTTGCTTCGCACCCGCACCACGCCGTGGCACACCGCGCTGTGAACAAAATCGTTGAGCACCAAATCCAGGCGGAAATTCTTCGACGCGCCCGCAGCGGTGGCGAAACGCAGCGCGACGGCCTCGAAGTCCGGGCGGGCAAGGCTGCGCAAACAATCCTCCATGACCACCTTGCTGCGCGCGTAACGGGTTAACGGCGCGGGAACCGTCTCCTCGGTGCAGCGTCCGGGCGTTTGCCCATACAGACTGCAACTGGAGGCGAAAACAAAGCGCCGCACCCCGGCCCGCCGCGCGGCTTCGGCCAGGCGGATCGAGGCCGCCACATTGATCGCATCGGTCGCCTCCGCGAAGCGGTCGCCGATCGGATCGTTGGAGACCGCCGCCAGATGCACCACCGTGTCCACGCCCGCCAACACCGCATCCAACGGCCCGCGCAGGTCGGCGATGGTCTGCTCATGGACCACAGAGCGCTCCTCCACCGGGAACCAACCGGCGTCCAACCCCACCAGTTCCAGCCGGAGGCGTGAGACGCGCAGAAAGTCGCAGAGCGGACGCCCCACATAACCCAAATTGCCTGTGATCAAAACACGTCCGGTCATCAGGGCAGATCATGCGCGGGGCTCTCATAGCTTGCAAGTGCTTGAGGCCTCATTTTCACCATACGACGGCGCGCGCGGGATTCATGGCCGGGCTCCTTGAGAGTTGCCCCATTTGTGCGAATGTCACAAAACATGACCGGAATTCCCGGCGCCCGTTTCCTCGTGATCCTCCGCGAGCCCTGCCGCCGGGCGTGGTCGGCATGGCTCAACCGCGTCCGGCATGGAACCGAAACCCTCCCCTTTCCCGACGCACTGCGCGCCAATGAGCGCCGTCTCGCGGAAGGCCCGGACTTTTCCGGCCCGGACGGTCCGCGGATTTGGTGCGAGGGCCAGATTCCGCTTGCGCGCTATCACAATCTGGTCGTTACCAGCCGCGACCACCGGACCTATCTGGACGTCGGCTACTACGCCTTACAGCTGCGCCGTTACTTCGACCTCTTCCCGCGCGACCGCTTTCTTATCCTTTTTTTTGAGGACTTATGCCGCAACCCCTCCGCCACCGGCGCGCGGATTTGTGAATTCCTGGGGATCGATCCGGACAAAGCGCCCGTTATGCCGCATAAAAATCAAACCTCCGCTTTCCGGCTGAAGCCCGATCAGGAACGCTTGGTCATGCCCTGGTGGGTGCGCCTCACCGGGTTGCGCCGCCACGCGTTCTCCTACGAACACCGCGTTCCCCGCCGGACCAAGGAGTGGCTCAACGCCCATTACGTTCCCCACCGGAGGGAACTAACCACTCTTCTGGAATGCCCTCTGGATGGGTGGACGGCAGAGACATGAGTCCCCGGACCGGACGCAGTGGACGGCTTTCATCGCGCTGGAGCGCCAACAACCGCGGATGCGGCAGGGG
>CAZTYG010000196.1:0-2818 GCA_964617445.1 uncultured Blastochloridaceae bacterium | reverse complement strand
AAACGGAGTTGGCAGGTATTCCGGAAGTCTTGTGCGGCGAAGGCGCTTGAGTCGCTCAATATCTCGCTTGACTCTGTGCGCGAGCAAGTGCAAGACATCATCGGTCAGGGGCAGCAGCAGCCGACCACCACGCTCGAAGTAACGCAGGTTCTGCCGGACGATTTCCGGCGCCATGTTCCATGCCAGCAGCAACAAGACCTCGGGATGATGGCTGTCCAGCCAGGAGGGGGAGACAATCGGCAACCGCAGACCCGGTGTCCATTTGCCCTGCTTGAGCGGGCTGCGGTCCACGACCACATCCAGCGTCCCGTCCGGTGGCAGGCAATAATTCAACAGCACGGTCCCCTTCGCCGCCGCACCGTAGGCGGCGATGCTCCAGCCGCTTTTTTTCATGGCGGCCAGCATCGCGTTGATCTGCCGTCGGCAGGCCTCCACGCGGGCACCGAAGGTTTCATAATACTCCATGGTGTCCATACCGATGGCGCTCTCCTCGGCGGCCAGCATTCCGACCCGCGGGCTGGTGTCGTGCCCGCCGGGCCGACCGACAAACAGACGCAGCGATCCCCCATGGACCGGAACACGCTCCACATGCCAGACCTCCAAACCGGCCTCCTCCACCAAGGCGCGGACCGATTGCAACGAAAAGTAATGCACATGCTCGTGATAAATCGTGTCGAATTCCAAACCGTCGATCAGGTCGCGCAAATAGGGGAACTCGAAAACGGCCGTCCCTCCCGGTTTGAGCAGATGACGCACCCCGCGCAGGAAATCAGCGGGATCGGGCACGTGGGCCAGCACGTTGTTGCCCACGACCAAGTCGGCGTGTTTCCGGCCCGCTGCCAGCTCCATGCCCAGCCGCTCCGAGAAAAAATCACAAACCACGTCCAAGCCCGCGCGCGACGCCGACGTCACCAAGTTTTCGGCGGGGTCCACGCCCAGACAAGGCACACCGGCCGACCGCCATTGCTCAAGCCAATAACCGTCGTTACAACCCAGCTCCACCACCAGCGACCGCCGTCCCAACTTGAACTTTCGCGCATAGCGCTCCGTGGAGTCCCGCGCGGCGGCGACAATGCCTTCACTGACCGAGGAGGCATACACATAATGACGGAACAGGCGTTCCGGGGAAAGTGTGTGATCGATGCGCACCCGCCAGCTCGCGGACGGGTCCACCACCAACCGCAACGGTTCGCGGACCTCTTCCATCTCCGGATGGTCCAACAAGGCGTTGGCCAAGGGCTGGCGGCCCAGGTCGAGGATCACGCGTGTTTCCTCCGAGTCCCTGCCCACCGCGCTCATCCGCCAACTCAACCACCTGCAGAAAAAAATGTCCAACCCGTTCCCACCCTGTTCCGCTGCGCGTATGTTACACTTTCGAGTCGATTCTCCCGCCCGGTCCGCCTTACCGCGGCGCTTGGAACAACAACAGGTCGGCCGGATCATACGTTGCCACAGACCTTGATGACGTTATGCTTCTCTTCCAATGAAGTGCTGGAACATCGCCGGAAAGTGGACGAGGCCTGCCGCCCCGCCGCAGGAGATTGTCGGCAGCATCCTTCACACCCGTGGCATCACCGATCCCCAGGAACTGGAGCGTTTCCTCACCCCACGCCTCAAAAACCTTGAAGACCCAACCGGTCTTCCGGACATGGACAAGGCCGTCGAACGCGTCCACCGCGCCATTCGCGACAAAGAACCTGTCCTCATCTACAGCGACTATGATGTGGACGGGATGACCAGCGGCGCGCTGCTCTTCCGTTTCCTGCACGCGCTCGGTGCCGATGTCCGCGTGTTTATTCCCGGCAGGCTCAACGAAGGTTACGGCCTCTCCCTCCAGGCCCTCGATCACGCGCTCGCTGACGGTCCCGCATCGCTGGTGCTGGCGCTGGACTGCGGCACCACCAGCCACCAAGAGGTCGCCTGGCTCGCCGCCCGGGGAATCGACACTGTCATCATCGACCACCACGAACTCACCCCCACCCCGCCGGATGCCGTCGCTTTCGTCAACCCACGCCGCGGTCAACGCGGCCACGAGCTGGCCACCGTCGGCCTCGTCTTCAAATTTTGTCATGCCTTCCTCAAATGGATGGACGATCCCGGCATGTTCGACCTCAAGGCGCACCTTGACCTCGTCGCCATGGGCACAGTGGCCGACCTCGTTCCGCTCCTTGGCGACAATCGAATTCTAGTCGCCCACGGTCTCAAACAACTCGCCCGCACCCGCCACACCGGTCTGCGCGCGCTCATGGAAGTGGCTGGCGTCAAACGTGATCCCACCCCCGCAACCATCGGCTTTCTCCTCGGCCCGCGCCTCAATGCCAGCGGACGGCTGGCCGAGGCCAGTTCCGGCTGGGGGTTGCTTACCACCCAGGACGCAGAGCAGGCCCGGCGGCTGGCGACCGAACTCGACCGGCTTAACCGCGAACGCCAATTGCTGGAACAGACCGCCTTCGAGGCCGCCGACACCGCCGTCCAAGCCGCCGACGGCTCCGGCGACCACCGCCACGCCATCGTTGTCGCCTCCTCAAAATGGCACCAGGGTGTCGTCGGCATTGTCGCTTCCCGTCTTCAGCGCCGCTACTACCGGCCCGCCGTGGTCATCAGCACCGACGAACACGGCAACGGCCGCGGCAGCTGCCGCAGCATCGAGGGTTGCTCCATCATGGACGCCTTGCGCGCCTGCTCCCGCCACCTCCAGGCTTTCGGCGGACACGCCATGGCGGCCGGCATCGAAATTCGCGCCGCCGACATCGACGCCTTTCGCACCGATCTGAATCAATGGCTGGAGGAAAACATCGGCCGCCCGGTCTATACCGAA
>CAZTYG010000195.1:0-4763 GCA_964617445.1 uncultured Blastochloridaceae bacterium | reverse complement strand
TTTGGAGCCGGGGCAGGCGCGGGCGCGGCTGGAGGAACTGGCGGCAGGCGCGGAGCTGGCCCACGGTCTGGGCTTGCGGGGGAACGCGGGCCACGGGTTGCACACGCGCAATATCAGCGATTTTCTCGCGGCGGTGCCGCATCTGCACGCGTTGAATATCGGCCACGCTCTGGTGGCGCGTGCGATGGCCGCGGGGTTCGGTCCCGCAGTGGCGGAGATGCTGGCGTTGATGGGGGAATCCAGGAAATGAGCGGGCAGGTATTGGGCACGGGGATCGATTTGGTGGAGTGCGAGCGGATTGAGCAGTCGCTGGCGAAGTTTGGCGACCGTTTTCTCAACCGGGTGTTTCTGGCTTCGGAGGTGGCATATGCCAACAGCCAGAAGTATCCGGCGCGGCATTTGGCGGCGCGGTTTGCGGCGAAGGAGGCGGTGAGCAAGGCGTTTGGCACGGGGATTGGCGCGATGCTGGGCTGGCACGATATGGAGGTGGCGCGGAGGGAAAGCGGGGAGCCGCATTTGATTTTGCACGGGGCGGGGCTGGCGCTGTTGCGGGAGCGCGGGGGAACGAAGGTATGGCTCAGCCTGACGCACACCGATCATTACGCGGCGGCCTCGGCGGTGTTGGTGGGGGCATGATGAAAATCCTGGGCGCGCAGGCCGTTCGGCAGTGGGAGGCGCGGACGATCACGGCGGGCCGGGCGACGGTGGAGTCGTTGATGCGGGAGGCGGTGGAGGGTTGCGTGGTGTGGTGGACGAGGAATTTTCCGGTGCCGGGCCGGGCGGTATTTTTGATCGGCAAGGGGCACAACGGGCATGATGGTTTGTGGCTGGCGACGGAGCTGAGGTTGCGGGGATGGAGTGTGGAGGTCGTGGCGGTGAAAGGAGTCTGGGACGACGACTTTCGTGCGCCTGCTGTGGCTGCGGCGCGGGCGTTGGTGCGGACGTGGCCAGACCGGCCGGATATCTCGGAAACGGGTGCGGTTCCAGTGGTATGGGTGGATGCATTGTTAGGTATCGGCGCCAACGGAGAGCCGCGCGGGCCGGTAGCGGAGATTTTAAAGTGGGTGGGGGAGGTGCGCCGTCCGGGCGACCGTGCGGTGGCGGTGGATGTTCCCTCGGGTCTGGATGTGGAGAACGGGAGGCCTGCGGAGCATGCGTTCCGGGCGGATTGGACGCTGATGATCGGCGCAGTGAAGTCAGCGGCAATGAAGGACAGCGCGCGGCCCTTTGTGGGGAGGATTGTTCCGGTGCCGCTTCGTTTGGACGAGGACGGCGCGCCGGAGAGTGACGGGCTTTGGTACGGTTTGGAACGGGCGCGCGGGGAGGTGGAATTGTTGCGGGCGGATACGCACAAGCACCGGCAGGGCAGGCTGGGTGTTTGGGCGGGGGCGGCGACGATGCCGGGGGCGGCGGTATTGGTATGCCGGGCGGCGTTGGCCAGTGGTGCGGGGTTGGTGCGGTTGTGGGGTGAACCGGAGTTGCACAATATTATGGCGGGAGCGGTTCCCGAAGTGATTCTGGAGGAGGCTGCGCCCGCGGTGTGGCCGCCGGATGAGTCGCGGCTGGGTGCATGGGTGGCCGGGCCGGGTTTGGGTGTCGGTGGATTGGGGAGCATGTGGCGGTCGTGGCTCGGCTCAGGTTCGGTGCCCGCCGTGCTGGACGCGGATGGATTAAGTTTTTGCGCGGAGGATATGGAGGCCACGAGGAAGTGTCGCCGCAGACTGGTGCTCACGCCCCATGCGGGGGAATTGGCCAAACTTGCCGGGTCTGCGGTTACGGACCGGCTGGAAACCGCGCAAGCTCTGGCAGCCCGGCTGCCGGGTTGTGTGATCGTGGCCAAGGGACCGAATACGCAGGTGGTGTGCGCCGGGCGACCGGTGGTGCATGTGGCTGCGGGGAATCCGGGTCTGGCGACGCCGGGGTCCGGGGATGTGCTGGCTGGAGTCATTGGCGCACTGCTGGCCGGCGGGTTGGACCCCTACGATGCCGCGCGTCTCGGTGTGTTTCTGCACGGACAGGCGGCGGATATTCTGGCCGGGGATGGCTGCGAGCGCACCGTGACAGCTGGCGGGGTGGTTTCCACGCTGGGCCGGGCATTGCGGATGGCCGGGGCTTGATTTGCCTGTTCACTTGCAAAAAGTTTTGCGAGTCTATTGTTTTCGACTTCTATGCTTCTGGCCAACGCACGACTTCACCGTATCACCATGCAGATTGCCGATGGTCTGCTGGCAATGCTGGCCTTTCTGGCGGCGTACTGGTTGCGTGAAGATGTGTTGGTGACTCTGATTCCAGTACAGGGAAGGATCGGCCAGTGGCATCGATATGCGATGTATATACCGGTGGTGGCGTTTTTGGCTCCGTTGGTGTTGTGGCGGCTGCAATTTTACGCGCCGACCATATCGCAGCGTCCGGCCTATGTGCTGAACAACGCGCTGCAGGCTGCGGTGGTGGTGTTTCTTGCATTGGTGCTGGCGCAATTTCTTTTCCGGGACCATCTCAGCCGTTTGGTTTTCATGTTTTTTGTGCCTTTATTCACGTTAGCTTTGATCCTGCGGGAATGGCTGGTGCAGCGCTGGCGGGCAAAACTGGGCCGGGGCGGTGCTCATTTGCGCAGTCTGGTGATCGTTACCGACCGGATGGGCAAAACCGAGTGGCCGGGCTACCTGAGGCTGCACCCGGAATATGGGTTCCGTTTGGTCAAGGAACTGTCGCTGGAGGAACTGGACTTGGACAAGCTGGTGCAGTTGATGCACGACGAGGCGGTGGCGCTGGTGATCTTCGACGTCCGGGTGGGGGCGATCGAAAGGGTGGCGGAGGGCATTCGTGTGTGCGAGGAGGAGGGGATCGAGGCGTGGATGGCGGCGGATTTTTTCCAAACCAGCATTGCGCGGGCGCAGGTGGACTCGTTCGAGAACAAGCCGTTGCTGATTTTCCGCTCCACGCCGGACAGTTCGCTGCAGCTGCTGGCCAAAGCGGTGATGGACCGTGTCGGGGCGTTGGGGGTCTTGTTGATGCTTTCGCCGCTGATGCTGGTGATGGCAGCGGTCATCAAATATACTTCGCCCGGCCCGGTATTTTTCCGCCAACAGCGCAGCGGTCACTACGGCAGACCGTTTACGATGTACAAGTTCCGTTCCATGGTGAGCAATGCCGAGCAGCTCAAAGACGAGTTGGACCGGCTTAACGAAATGAGCGGCCCGGTGTTCAAGGTCAGCGCGGACCCGCGGGTGACGCGTGTCGGACGATGGATGCGGGCGACCAGCATCGACGAGCTGCCGCAGTTGATCAACGTGTTGAAAGGGGAGATGAGTCTGGTGGGTCCGCGTCCGTTGCCGGTTTATGAGACGTTGGCGATTTCGGAGAACGCGCAACGCCGCCGACTGAGCGTCAAGCCGGGGTTGACCTGCCTGTGGCAGGTGAGTGGACGCAACCAGGTGACGAGTTTCGAGGAGTGGGTGAAGATGGATTTGAATTACATCGACCAGTGGTCGCTGTGGGTCGATATCAAAATTTTATTGAAGACGATTCCCGTGGTGCTCCGGGGCACCGGGGCGAAATGAAAGCCCGGGCACCCCTCGCAGCACCAAGCAATCAGCGGTAATAAACCACACGGCGGGGCTGGTGGCAGACCGGGGCGCGGTGATACACGACCGGGCCAGGATGAACGATGACCGGGCGGCGCAGCACGCGCCGTACCGGGCCGTGATAATAAACCACCGGCGGCGGTGCGTAATAGGCCGGTGCCGGGTAATATGCCACGGGAGCCTGGTGATATACGACCGGGTGTCCGACGTTGACACTGAAGCTCACACTGGTGCGAGCCTGGGTTTCTGTGGCGGCCAAGAGGAACATCATGCCCCCCAGAGCCGCGCCAAGTATGATTGATTTTTTCATGGGGTCTCCTTTGCAAATCGGACGCCGGGGGCTAGATGTTGATTCATGATTTTTTCGCAGGACTCGGTGCCCTCCTCCCGCGTGTGTCTGGCGGAGGTCTTGGTGCCGGCAGATTTAGGCGGACCCGACCCCGCCCGGCTTCGCCATCGCAAGAGTCTCAAACTCATGGACACACGCACCCGGTTGCTGCTCTCGGCGGCTCATGCGGCGCTCGATAACCCCGCAGTGATGGCGGTCATGGAAAACACGACACCGGAGCAGAGAGCAGTGGTGGTCCGGGTTGGCGCGCCTGCACTTTCGGAGCCGGTCGGGACCGTATTACGCGCGCATGCGGGTTCGAATTGGGATGATCCGGACCGGGTCGAGGCGGTATTGCACGATCTGCCCCCGCTCTCGCTTCTGGAATGGTTGCCGAATATGCCCGCCGCGCATCTTGCCATCGAGCTGTCCGCGCGGGGGCCGAACCAGACCCTCGCCTCCGGCACGGAGGATGCCAGCGATGTCGCCCGGTGTCTTGCCGCATTGTGGCTGGAGTCCGGGCGCGCCGCTCTGGTGTTTGCAGCGGATACCGACCCGGGCTCCGGATGCCGCTTGGCGGTGTGGATTTGAGATATTGATCCGAAACCGCCGTCCGGGAAAACGGTGTGGTGACTCCACCTTATCGCCCTTCGAAATTTTGGGGGACATCAATCGTCGATTATTCCCTTGAAGTCGCACCTTCCTGGCATAGTTTGTTCGCATGTCGCAGACCGGCGAACTCGCTTACAACTCCAAAATCGAGGGCAATGTCGTCCTCACCACCCTGGATTCGTCCATCAACTGGATGCGCAAAAACTCCCTCTGGCCGATGCCGATGGGCCTGGCTTGTT
>CAZTYG010000194.1:0-4803 GCA_964617445.1 uncultured Blastochloridaceae bacterium | reverse complement strand
CAGCTACTGGTCTTATTTCATCGGCGGTGTGGTCATGCTCATCAGCTTCTTCGTGCCCGGTGGCGCGGCCAAGTCCGGCTGGACCTCCTATTCGCCGCTGGCGGGCATTGCCGATTCCGGCCCGGACTACCATCTGATCTTCAACGGCCAGACCATGTGGTTGATCGGCATGATCTTCCTCATCAGTTCCTCGCTGTTGGGTTCGGTCAACGTCATCACCACAGTCATCCAGCTGCGTGCCAAGGGCATGACCTGGATGCGCTTGCCATTCATCGTCTGGGCGATGTTCATCACCGCCTTCCTGCTGTTGCTGGCGTTTCCCCCGCTGGAAGCCGCGGGCGTCATGCAGCTCATGGACCGCGTGGCGGGAACCAGCTTCTTCATGCCCAGTGGTCTGTATGTCGGCGGTGAAGCCCTGGCCATCAGCGGCGGCGGCAGCCCGCTGCTCTGGCAGCACCTCTTCTGGTTTCTGGCCCACCCGGAAGTCTATGTGTTGATCCTGCCGGCCGTGGGCATTGTGGCGGAAATCATCGCCTGCAACACCCGCAAGCCGCTCTGGGGTTACAAGTCCCTGGTCTTTGCCACTTTCATCCTCGGCTTCCTCTCCTTCATCGTCTGGGCCCACCACATGTATCTCACCGGCATGGGCACCAAGGTCGCCACCTTCTTCCAAGTGACCACGGTCATTATCTCCATTCCATCGGTCATCATTCTCACCGCGCTGATGATCTCCCTGTGGGGCGGGTCGATCCGCTTCAATACCCCCATGCTTTTCGCCACCGCATTCCTGCCCATGTTTGGCCTCGGCGGCCTCACCGGCATCCCGCTGGCTTTCAACGCCACCGACATCTACCTCCACGACACTTATTACGTCATCGCCCACTTCCACTACATCGTCGCCCCCGGCACCATCTTCGGCATTTTCGCCGGGGTCTATCACTGGTATCCCAAAGTCACCGGCCGCATGATGAGCGAATTCTGGGGCAAGGTGCATTTCTGGCCCTCGCTGATTCTGATGAACTGTATCTTCATGCCGATGTTCCTCCAAGGCATGGCCGGCGTTCACCGCCGCTGGTATGACGGCGGCGGCACCGTGGAAGCCCCCACCTACGAGCTGGCGGTTCCTGTCATCCACTGGAACGAGTTCATGTCCATTTCCGCCTTCCTGCTCGCCGTGGTGCAGATTCCTTTCATCCTCAATTTCTTTCTCGCCTGGAAATTCGGTAAAAAATCCGGCGACAACCCATGGCACGCCACCACCCTCGAATGGCAGACCCCAACCCCGCCCCCGCACGGCAACTTCCTGGAGGAGCCGGTGGTTTATCGCGGACCCTACGAGTACAGCGTGCCCGGAGTGAAAGACGACTTCCTGCCCCAGGGGCTCGCACCCGACAAAGTCCAACACGCCGATCCCGACCCGAAACCCTGATCTTACAATATCACCGCCATGGATATTCCCTACACAGTCAAACCCCGTCCGGACACCGGCGTTTACAACGCCAAACTCGGCATCTGGCTCTTTCTCGCCTCCGAAGTCATGCTCTTTGGCGGCCTCTTTGCCGCCTACATCTTCCTGCGCATCGGTGCACCCGAAGGCACCTGGCCCAACGGCATGTTGAGTGTCTTTCCAGGCCTCATCAACACCGCCGTCCTCATCCTCTCCTCGGTCACCGTCGTACTCGCCTGGGCCAGCGTCAAACTCAACGACTTCCGCGGATTCCGAATCTACATGGGAATCACCTTGTTTTGCTCGGTCATTTTCATGGGCATCAAAGCCTACGAATACAACGACAAATTCAACCACTACGGCGTCTTCATGACGGACACCTCCCAACCCTCCGGCTACGGCCTGCAGATCACCGGCCATATCAAGGAGGACACGGAGAGTTATTACATTCTCAAGGCTGATAAAAACCAGCCGGTCGAATGGATCAGCTCCACCTATCCCAAGAAAAAAAGGAAAGAGGCCATTCCGCAAGGCGACGACCGCTTCGTCCATCCTGGCGTGACTGTCGAAGGTCATGACGAAAAATCCGGGCTGACCCTGCTGCGCATCGAAAAGGACCAGATTTTCCGCTCTTCCTACTTCGTGCCCGCCTACAACAGCTACTTCGCCATCTACTTCACCATGACCGGCCTCCACGCCCTCCACGTCATCGGCGGTGCCATCGTTTTCCTCTACTTCTGGCTGCCCTGCGGCAACAAGATGTTCTTCTCCGACCGCACCCACTTCGCCAACCGCATCGAAGTCTCCGGCCTCTTCTGGCACTTCGTTGACTTGGTCTGGATATTCCTCTTCCCGATCATGTACTTGCTGTAAATCCTTCCTGCCCTTACACTTGTTCCTGCTCTCTGATTTCTTAAAACATAATTCTTAAAACGTAAAACTTCGATGCCACCCACCGCCACCCAAGACGATCCCCACGATGCCCACGGTCATGTCCACGACCATGACCACGAAGAGGCACACGAGATGGAACACATTCGTTCCCACATCGGGTTCTACAAAAATATCTTCTGGGCGCTGATTGTCCTCACGTTGGTCACCGTGGGCGTTTCCTACATTCCGTTCCCGCATTACTCCCTTGACGTCACCGTCGGCCTTATCATCGCCGCCATCAAAGCCACCCTCGTTGCCCTTTTCTTCATGCACCTCAGCAGCGAGAAAAAACTCATCTACCGCGTGCTGGTCTTCACCGTGTTTTTTGCCGCCGGGCTCATTTTCCTCTGCCTCCTCGCCCATTGGGACCACACCGACATCGGATTCTAAAACCATGTCCCTCCGCCTCATCCACCTCTTCTTCATCACCATGGCGGTGATCCTGTCCTTTCTCACCGGATGGCTTTGTTATGTCCAAGCCGCGGCCGGAAGCGATGGCATGATGGAGGTTTCCATCATCTGCAACCTGTCCGGCGTCGCCCTGCTCGCCTACGGCATCTGGTTCGTTGCCAAAAAATTCCAAACCCTGGCATGAAAACGCTACCCAAAGTTTTTGTGAATCCGTTTGTTTGTATTTCTTCCTCCGAAGACCGGGGGGCGTTAGGGGGCAAATTAGTGGGGATAAGCGGTTTCAAACCGGCTGCTTCCCTTGGACGTTGGATGTTGGTTGTTGGCTGCTCGATGTTGTTTTTCCTGCCCACGACCGCCCAGGCCTGCGCCGTCTGCTTCGGTGCTCCCGATGACCCTGTTGTCCAAGCCATCGGCCAGTCTATTCTTTTCCTTTTGGTCTGCATCATGCTCGTAATCGGCACCATCATGGCTTTTTTCATTCACCTCATGATCAAGTCCAACCGCCACGCTCTCCGCGAGGAAGCGGCCCAGACGAACGGACAGCCACGCATTCATCCGGAACCCACCCATGCTTAACGAACTCCTCGGCATCACCGAAAATGCCTCCGCCCACGGCATGTACATCGATCACATGCTCGAACTCTGCCATTGGTTCATGCTCATTCTTTTTGTCGGATGGTCGGCATTTTTCTTCTACACCATCTGGCGGTTCAACAAACGCCGCAGCCCGGTCGCCAACTACACCGGCGTCAGATCACACGCCTCCACCCACATTGAAGTCGGCGTGGTGTTTGTCGAAGCGGTGCTCCTGATCGGCTTCGCTTTTCCGCTCTGGGCGCAACGGGTCTCCGTCAACGAATTCCCCGACGAAAAGCAGGCCGTCGTGGTCCACGTCGTCGCCGAAGCTTTCGGCTGGAACTACCACTACGCCGGCCCCGATGGTAAATTCGGTCCCCGTCGGCTGGATTTGATCGACGCCAACAACCCCATCGGCCTGGACTTCACCGCCCCCCAATCGCAGGACGACATCGTCACCCGCACCACCATGGTCATCCCGGTCAACCGCCCCGTCATCGCCCGCCTCGGCTCCAAAGACGTGATCCACAACTTCGCCGTCAAACACATGCGCGTCGCCCAGGACACCATTCCCGGCATGAATATTCCCGTATGGTTCACCGCGATCCGCGAGGGCGAATTCGAAATCATCTGCGGCCAGCTCTGCGGAGCGGGCCACTACAGCATGAAAGGCTGGCTGGAAGTGGTCAGCGCCGCCGACTACGAAACCTGGCTCCAACAGCGCTCCGCCGCCATGGAACCCCTCCGCCAGGCCGCTCTGCAAGAAACCGGACTGTAAATTCCGTCCGTCATACCCTCGGGCAGCTACAGACCGTCTCGTATCTTTGGGTGGGAAGTGGTCGTGCCGAAACACAGCCTGCCACCCTTGCCTGGTTCACGACAGGCAGGACATATACGCTTATTCGTTCGCTGAATCCAACGTGATGAGGATGGCGCGCATGAGTGGAATGAATGATCGGATTATGGTTATCATGGTTCAAACTCCTCTGTTTTGGTTGGGGGTAGGGGATGGGCGTGATTTAAATGATAGATAAATCCGAGCCGAAGGTCAAAACTTCCCCAAAGCACATCTCAAAGCGTCGACGGCTAGAGTGCGGCGGCAGAGCGCAGCGGCGACACCGCTTGGGGAGCGCCTGGAGGGGGGATGGTGGTTCATTCTATGGGAATCGCTTTCCCATGAACCAGAGAATGGCGGGACTATGGCTCTCTTCCGCCGACCGGGGCCGGTCGGCCTACACGAGCGAACAGGGCTCTAGCATTTATCGAATCGCAAATGTTACAGGTGAACTATTTGCTCTACAAATGCAAATGTTTCACCTGTAACATTTGCAATGATGTGGAGGGGGCGCGTAGTGGCGAGGCCTGCCGCACTGCCGCAAATTACCCCCGCCCCGAAGCTTTGGTGGGCCCAGCCCAAATTCAGCGAGCCTGCGGTG
>CAZTYG010000193.1:0-4846 GCA_964617445.1 uncultured Blastochloridaceae bacterium | reverse complement strand
GCATCATGCCCTCATCGCTGCGGCCAACACCGAAAGGCTGATCCCGAAATTCGAGCGCCAGCTCGCCGGGACCCGCGCGGCCTATAAAAAATATCAACGCGAATGGCAGACCGCGCTCGAATTTTTCCTGCGCCTCCCGCTCTGTCACGACAAGGGCGGGTTTCGCGCCGTCCATGCATGCTGGTCCCCGCGCGCGATTCAAACCATCGGCATTCGCCGTCGCCTTCGCGTCGCCGACCTCGTTCCAAGTGACACCCCGCGCGCCCGCGCCATTCACCTGCTCCTCAACGGCCCCGAAATCACCGCCCCGCCCCGTATCGTCCCCGGTAAAACGACCCGCACCTATCGCGTTCAATGGTGGCGCGCCGACCACCCCACATGGAGTGACGCCGGTTACCCCGTCCATAACGACTTGCCCCACCGCCCCATCGCGGAATCCGAGCGCAAATCCTTTCAGCCCTACGGCCGCCGCCAACCCCCGGTCTTTTTCGGTCACTATGGATTCGTCAAACCACCCCGACCAATTGCCGACAATATCTGTTGTCTTGACCTCGCCATCAGCCGCGGTGGCGCTCTCGCCGCCTACCGTTGGGACGGCGAACAAGTGCTGACCGCCGATAAAATCATGACGCAAAGATAACCCGTGCGGCTGTGTCTGGAGGGGCGGGACGCCGTCAAGCCGCGGGTCAGAACGCGAATCGCACCCCGAAGCGGGTGGTGACATAATCATTGGACCTGTCCGTCCATATATAGCGGGAATCCCCAAAGATGCCCCAATTCTCGGTGAAGCGGTATTCCACACCCAGGCCGCCGCCGGCGTTGAGCTGGTCGGGGGTATTGTCCGCATCCGCACCACCATCGACTCACGCCTACAAACCATCGCCGAACGCTCCCTCGATACCATTCGCACCGGCGGCCTTGTCATCCTCGCCATGGTCTCGCGCCCCGGCTACAATCCCAACGATTTCCTGCCGCGCATCCCCCCGGAATTGTGGCAATCCATTGTCGAGTCCGGGCAAAGCCCCCGGTGTCCGCGTCGCCACCAAATCAGGCACCGCCCAGGTCGGCTCCAAATCCCAACCGCGCCAGATCGCTTGGTTCATAGGATTCTTTCCCGTTGAGAATCCACGTTACACCTTTGCCGTCATGATCGAGGGCGAACAAACCGATGACCTCCACGGCGGCGGCGACGCCGGCATGGTCGCCGGCAACATCTTTCGAGAACTCTACGCCCCCACCGTCAATCCGGTCGAAACGGCGGAAAAAAACCACTGATCATCAACCGCATGGCGTGGTGTGGGTCGTGGTGACCTGGAGGGCGATACGCCCGTCGAGACAGCTTCTCAGACAGGATCGCTGCCACGAACCTCTTTGAACATGGCAAGGGCCAGGAGGCGGCGTTGGGAATGATCGACGACGGGCGGGGGGTAGTCGCGGGTGTCGATTTCCGGGATCATGGTCTCGATGAAGCGTCCTTCGGGATCGAATTTGTGTGCCTGGCTGGCGGGATTAAAGATGCGGAAGAAGGGCTGGGCATCGGTGCCGGTGCCGGCCGCCCACTGCCAACCCCCATTGTTGGCAGCGATGTCGCCATCGAGGAGTTTTTGCATGAAGTAACGCTCGCCCCAACGCCAGTCGATCAGCAGGTCTTTGGTGAGAAAGGATGCGGTGATCATGCGCAGACGGTTGTGCATCCAACCGGTGGTGTTGAGCTGGCGCATGGCGGCATCAACAATCGGATATCCCGTGCGGCCCTCGCGCCATGCGGCAAAGAGTCTTTCATTGTTCTCCCACCTGAGGTCGTCATACACCGGGCGAAAGCAGCCGTGTTCGACGTGGGGAAAGTGGTGGAGGATTTGTTTGTAGAAGTCGCGCCAGATGAGTTCGGAGATGAAAGTGTCGATTTCCGCGGCGGGTCCCGCTTGTTCGGCGAGAGCTTTGCGGGCTCGGGCGAGCACGATGCGGGCGGAGATGGTTCCAAAACGCAGGTGGGGGGAGAGGCGGGAGGTAGCGTCGCGTTCGGGGAAGTTGCGGCGGGAGCGGTAGTGTGCGAGATGCTGACGGACGAAGGAGCCGAGGAGGTCGAGGGCGGCACGCTCGCCGGGCGGGGGGAGGTCGATGGCGGTGCTGTGGCCGAGTTCTTTGGGATCGGGCAGGGGTTCGGAGTTGAGGGAGGCTGGGGTGGAAAGCTTGCGGGGAGGCGGGACAGGGGTCGGTTCGGGAATGGCACGCCAGGCGCGGGAGTATGGCGTGAAGACGGTGTAAGGATCACCATCCTTTTTGAGCACGATTTCGGGGGCGTGAACGCATTGGTCGTCGTAGATGCGGACGTCGAGTCCCTGCCGGATGCACAGGATTTCAACAGCGGTGTCGCGCTTGCAGGCATAGGACTCGTAGTCACGATTCCAGAAGATGGCGGCCGGGCGGGCCTCTTCGATGAGGCGTGCGATGGTTTCTTCCGGCTTGCCCTGCCGGATGAGGAGGCGTCCGCCGAGGTGGGCTACGTTTTTTTGGAGCGAGTCGAGGGCGCCCAGGAGGAATGCGACGCGGGCGGCGGCGGTGTCGCGGGCTTTGAGAATAGCGGGATCGAGAATGAAGAAAGGAACGATGATGTCGAATTCCTCGGCGGCGGCGGCGAGAGCGGGTTGGTCGGCAACGCGGAGGTCACGGCGAAACCAGACAAGGGCCGCATTTTTCATGAACGACGGGCCAACAAGCGGGCAGTGCGGGCCTGGCGGATGGCAAACATGAGGTGGAGAACGAAGTGGGCAAATGGCCAGACCAGCCAGCGCAGGGGGCCGCCTGGCGGATCGTAATCAACCAGATCGGTCATCCGCGTGGACCCGTCCTGCTGATGAAAAATGTGTTGGTGGCGCCAGTAGGGAAAGGGTCCGTGCCGGGCTTCATCGACAACACGGGCATGGGCCGGTTCCCGTGTGGGCGGGCGCATGTCGGTCAGTTCCACCTCCCAATGTTGGCGCAGACCCAAAAAGGAGATGGTCAGATCGATGACCGTGCCCGATCCGCCGTCCCCGTGCATCGTCATGTTTACGACCCTGAATCCCGGCGGCTGGATGGACCCAAGGTTCCGGGTATCGCAGTGGAACTGGTACAGTTCACCGATGGGGACGTCAATGGTCCTGCTTTTTTTCAATACGGGCATGTCAGGGGTTTTCCACGGGTTCGAGTAAATGGTCGTGCAGGAGGCGGTCAATAGCTTTGGCGTCACTACCGCGAAAGAAGTAGAGGAACAGGCAGGCGCACTGGAGCCCGCCCCATGCCAGCGATGTAAAAAGATAGAGAATGGCACCCGGCGGAGAAAACACGCCGAACGCCTCCCATACGGCCCATACGTAGAGAGCCAGCCAAAGAACGCACCAATGGAGCGTGAAGAGTGAAAAAAGCCGTCCGGGGGCGGAGGGCGACCATCCGCTGAATTTGGGAAGGTCCAGGGGATAAAAGTAAAGCTCCTCGATCCGTGCGCCGAGCAGGGCCGCGCGACCAATCTGGTGGTTGATGGCGGTTTCCAGGGCGCGGGCGTGGATGCGAGCGAAGTCGCAGAAGTGCAGGTAAAAGGAAGCCATGACACCGGTGGTGATGACCACAAAAGGGATGGCCAGCCGGGCTTCGGGCGCGGGTAACAACGCCAGCAGCAGCAGCAATAAGGCCGAGCCGGTGATGAGATGGAAAAATTTGCGATGGTAGGCGTATTGCATGGACCGCATACGATCAAGCTGGCACAGCAGGATTTCGTGCAGGGGTTCGTTGGGGGTCATGGCGGTCAAATTTTGGTTTTGATACCGCAGGCGCGGGCGACACACCAGCCGCTGGCGGCCTCGTAGGCCGTGAAAAGCCCGCCTGCGAGCAGCAGCAGTGCAGCCCACCAGGAATCCGTGGTAAAACCGGCAATCACCGCCGCGGCGAGCAACAGCAATGCGACCACCCCCCGTAACAAGCGGCCTTTGGTGGTGATGTTCGACGTGAAAAATCCCATGGAGCAACATTATGGGTCTTTGGGAAAATTGCAAAGACGGGAGGCTCCCCCCCACGGAGGCGGGGACGCCGCCGCTATCACGCACGGACATACGAATTCCCGCAGCCGGGATGTGCCGACTGCGGGACGTTTGTTATGTTGTTGCTGTGGCTGAAAATTACAGGCTGCCGACAGCCGCACGCTTTTCTCTGGTGCTTTCAACATGCTGTTGTTTGTTTCTGGAATCAGGGGCATTGCTCATGCCGGTGACGCAGATGTCTTCGGCCTTGCACTCGCTGAAGATTTTTTTGGCCTTGCTGATTTCATCGCCGCTTTCGGTGTGAACCGAGATCAGGATGTTGCCTTGCTTGAGCTTGCCTTCATAGCGCTTGGCTTCCAGTTCGGGGATGCCGAGGCCGATAAGGGTTCCGGTAATACCACCAACTGCCGCCCCAATGGCCGCGCCACTGAGCGCGGCAATGATTGGTCCGGCAGCAATGAACGGCCCGTTCTTTCACCTCGGTGTTTTGGGCATGTTCCAAGGCTTCGGCGAACTGCTGCTGACTTTTTTGCAGCGTCTCCTCGGCCTTGATGCGCAGTGCGGTCTCCACCCGCAGCTCGTCTTTGAGCTTCGTTGTGGCGGGATCGTCGGTTGTCCTTTCCGGACGACCTGGTTTCACGCTGGATTTCATAGGTGGAAGCCGGGAAGGATGGGTGGATCTGATATAGCCCGATGCCATTCGCCATTCCCGCCCGAATATACGCGGGTTCCAGACGGTTGACGATCTCCAATTCTTTGTTTAGGAACACGCATCAACCGTTCCCTTTGACCGTGAAGCCACGGGGCGGCACGATCAGAAGGATTCCACCGAT
>CAZTYG010000192.1:0-4850 GCA_964617445.1 uncultured Blastochloridaceae bacterium | reverse complement strand
CGAGGGCCTCGTCGCGTTCGACGCGCACTCCTTCCAACACACGTCCGGCCAATCCGGGGTCCACAAGTGGGGCGATCATTGCGACATCATACGGCCAAAGCACATTCCGCCAAGCCCGCTGTGTTTGGGGATTGCGCTCGGTAATGCCTCTGCAACAATGCTTTTCATGCTCCAGCCCGGCACCATGATCGGTCGGCGTTATCGTGTCGAGCAACTGCTTGGCGCAGGCGGGCTGGGAACCGTGTATTTCTGCGCCGACACCGTCACCGGCGACCCCGTCGCCGTCAAACGCCTCAAGGAGGACGTCCCCCTGCCGGAGATTGTCATCGAACAGATCAAACGCGAGGCAGCCCTCCTCTCCCAGCTCCGTCACCGCAACATCATTCGCATCCTCGACCTCGGCCAAGACCAGCAAGGGCTTTACTACGTCCTCGAATTCATCGACGGCCCCACCCTCTCCCACCTCCTCAAATACGGCCCTGTCCCCCTCGACACCTTTTACTCTTTTGCCGGCCAGACCCTCGAAGGCCTCAGCGCCGCCCACCGCAAGGGCATCCTCCACCTCGACATCAAACCCGCCAACATCATGCTCGACGGTCACCCCGAACCCGGATTCACCGCCAAAATTCTCGACTTCGGCCTCGCCAAAATCACCGATGAAATCGCCAACCCCCGCGAGAACGAACTCACCATCGGCTCGGTTTATTACATCTCCCCGGAACAACTCATCCACGCCCCGTTGGACGGACGCGCCGACCTCTATTCCCTCGGCATGGTCTGTTACCATCTTCTGCTCGGCGAGGTCGCTTTCCCCGATCCCGACCCCGCCGAAGTCCGCGAGGCTCAACTCCACCGACGCGCCCCCGACCTCTTCTCCCTCAGCCCGGAACTGCCCCGCGAACTTTGCAAATGGGTTCACCGGCTGATCGAAAAAGACCCTGCGGACCGCCCTGCTCACGCCCAAGAGGCCCTCAACCTACTCATGCGCGTCATGACCCACAAGCCCACACAGGTTTCCCAAATCGCCACCAAAACCGCCCAGGTCGGCAAATTCATCAGCGAGTCCAAAAAAATCACCGGTAGGTGGTCCAGCAAAAGCAGCCGCTTCTTGTTCTGGAAAAAACCCCAGGACGGCGACACGTCATCCACCGATGTACACTGAGCAGAACGTAGCTTTGGTTTACCAGGGAGTCATTCCCGCATGCTGATCCATCCCAAAGCAAAGCGGCGCAGCGGCGACACCGCATTGGGAGCGCCCGGAGGGCGGGGGTGGTGGATCATGCTTTGGGGATGACTCTCCGGTGAACCATGATGGGCCCCGGATTCTTCCGCCGACCGGGCCGCTCAGCGCTTCCTGGCCCGCTCCGGAGCGGACAGCGTCTCCAATATCCGCGTCCAGCCCTCCAGTTCCGGATTCCCCGCCGAGCGCTTGCCGAAGAGTTGCGTGATCACCGCGCCATGGCGATCGTATAATTCCAGCGAGTGAACCGGTCCGTCCACCGTCGGTTTGCGCACCACCCAGGCCGAGTCGATCCCCGCCATTCGCAGGTGAAAATTGAAGTTCGGGTCCAGGACATTGAACCAATCGCCGAACGCGGTGAGATTTCGCACCGCACCGGCATGGATTTGAATGCAACCCGTATTGCCCGTGAACACCATCACCGGCAACGCCTCCTCGGCCGCCGACTGCAACACCATGCGCACCGCATCCACCGCCACCGGTCGCGCCAAATCCTCCCCGATCAATCGCAGCGCCTGCAGCCGTCCGGCTTGTTGCTTTTCCAACATCGCATGAAAATCGTGGGTGTCGGTCAACCCCTCCCACGCCGCACGCAACGCCTGCAGATCAATCTCGTCGTCCGGCAGGTCCCGCACCGCATCCACCGCGGCCTCCACTTCCTGCTCAGGGGACTGGTCCTCCGCGGCGAAAGTGTCCACCACGCGGTCGAACGCGTCCGCGTCCGACTCCGGTAACAGGAATATCTTGTGGACCGCCGTGCCGTCGCGGTTAAAAAACTGCAGGCTCCGGCGCGTCTCCTCCTCGCCGGATTTTTCGCGCACCGCAAAACCCAGATGCCACGACGACAGGAACAGCCGCAGATCGATGTCCGCGGATTGGAGCAGGCCCATCCCCGAAAAAAATTGCGGATTCGGATACACCCCGGTTTTCTCGTGCACGCAATCGGCGTTCCGGGTCAGCGCCATCACCCGGCCCTGCGACGGAATCTCCTTCCATATCGTTTCAAATTCCGGTTTCAGGCGTGTCACCGTCCGACCACAACCGGTCGCCAGCAGTTGCGCTTCGCTAGTCCCCATCCGCGCCGCAGCCTCGCGGATGCGGATGGCAGGTGCCGCCTGCAACAACTCCTTCCATGCTTTTTTCAATTCGTCGGCTTTCATGCTCATATCGAGCGGTCAGTGAAGCATCCACCCGCCGGATGGCCAGAAGGAATACCGGGGTTGCCTCCCGTGCCTGGCAACCCTACGCTGGCCACGTGCGTTATCGCATTTCCCACCGGACATCCTATCACTACGAACAGGCTGTCGAATTCACCGACCACCGGCTCTATCTGCGCCCGCGGGAGGACCACCACCTGCGTGTCGTGAAATTCCAACTGGTCACCATGCCCGCCGCCACATTCCGCTGGGTCCGCGATGCCTACGAAAACCTCATTGCCATCGCCAAAATCCCCGGACGTTCCAAACAACTGGTCGTCATGCTCGACATCGAACTCGATCTACCTCCCATCAACCCCTACGACTTCCTCCTCGATTCCGAGGCCGTTTCTTTCCCATTTACTTACAAGCCCACCGACCGCCTCGCCCTCAGCCCCTATGTCACCGACAGCTCCCCGCTCCACCCACGGCTCGACGCCTGGCTCCAGTCTGTCATGAAAAACACCGCCGGACGCGACACCGTGCCCGTTCTCTCCGGGCTGAACACCGCCGTGCACCAAACCCTCCAATACCACGTCCGCTACGAGCCGGATATCCAGTCCCCCCAGGAAACCCTTCGGCTAGGCACCGGTTGCTGCCGCGACTACGCCATGCTCCTGATGGCCTCCGTCCGCGCACTCGGACTGGCCGCCCGTTACGTCAGCGGATATTGTCACACCGGCGACGCCAACGGCCCCGGACATGCCGACAACTCCATGCACGCGTGGGTCGAAATCTACC
Source organism: uncultured Blastochloridaceae bacterium (assembly GCA_964617445.1). GTDB lineage: Bacteria > Verrucomicrobiota > Verrucomicrobiia > Methylacidiphilales > CAZTYG01 > CAZTYG01. The sequence goes on along the minus strand of CAZTYG010000192.1, from coordinate 1,673 downwards.
TGCCCGGTGCCGGCTGGAAGGGATTCGACCCCACCAACGGCGTCCTCGCCAACGACGCTTTCATCCCCGTCGCCGTCTCCGCCGAACCCGACGACGTCGCCCCCATCCAGGGTTCCTATTGCAACACCACTCCCGTGCGCAACACCATGGACACCGGCCTCACCATCACGAAAAACCCATGAGCGGCCCCCCCACCCCCGACCCCGATCCCTGCCCGCAGCCGCCTATCGACGATGCCAAGCCCCTCATCGGCGGCTGCCTCATCGCCGCCATCGCCGTTTCGGTGCTTTTTTTCGCGTTTGCCCTCGGCGCCTACTCCACATGGCGCGAACAAAGCACCCACATCGAGGACATGGAGCAGGACGAACCAATCACTCCTGCCTCTGCACCCAACGAATAAATTCCTGGGCCGCCTCGCGCACCTGCCGCACCCGGTCCGGACGGCAGTGAATGATGATAAAATCCATCCGTCCGCTGGTCTCGGTCTCCTCATCGATTCTGCCGCCCAACAACGAGTGCGATCGAATATCGACATCGCGCGCGCCGTTGCGCGTTCGCAATTTCACCCAGGGATCGGCCATTCCACCCATCCCCTCCAGCGTCACCTCCGGCGCCAGATCACGGACCCGCACCAATTGAATAGTCCGCATTGTGCGATCCTCGTTGATCACAATATCGCGCGCCACCTTCATCACACCGCCGCGCACCTCATAAGTCATCACCAGCGTCTCCGGCACACCGTCGTTGGCCGCCTCCACCACCTCCACAAACTTCCGCCACTGCTCCGGCTCCTCCCCGCCATGCGCCCACGACGCGAACAGCAGCACGCACAACAAGGGCAGGGTGGCAAAACGAAGCATCCCACCAGCATAGCGGCGTCCGCTCCGGGCCAACAAGTCACAAGATCATGACAACCGGATTTGTCTTGCCCGCCAGCGGATTCCCCGCAGCGTTCGCCAACCACCACGCATGATAGACCTCATCCCACGGGTCGAAGAAATCTACCGCCGGGCCGACGCCGCCACCACGCGCCTCGCCGACGTAACAGGCCTGCAATGCCCCACCGGTTGCGGACGCTGCTGCCACTCCCCGCACGTCGAATCCACCCTGCTCGAATGCCTCCCTCTGGCATTCGCATCCCACCGTGATGGCTCCGCATCCGCCCTCTGGGAGCAACTCCGCACCACCACATCCCCGCGCTGCATCCTCTTCCAACCCGACCCGATCCAGCCGGAAGAAAATGGCCGCTGCGGCGCCTACTCCCATCGCCCCCTGCTCTGCCGCCTCTTCGGCTTCGCCGCCACCCGTGACAAATACGGCCAGGCCCACCTCGCCGCCTGCCGCATCCACCAACAAGTCGCCCCCGGCCCCATCACATCCGCACGCACCTGGGTCTCCTCCCACACGGACGAAAAAACCTTCGACCAATGGAGCCGCGAAATCGAATCGCTCGAACCCGAACTCGGCACCCGCCGCCTGCCCATCAACCAGGCCCTGCTCGCCGCCCTCGAATGGGTCGGTCTGCGCATCCACCTCGCCGGCCTCAGTCACCCTGATGCCATCCCCCTGCACGCAGACACCGGAAAGATGTCCGACGATAACAACTCTCCGAGCGACTCCCCGAACGACTCCACGACCTGCGCAAGGATGCCAAGAAGCTCCGCTACCTGATC
>CAZTYG010000191.1:0-4855 GCA_964617445.1 uncultured Blastochloridaceae bacterium | reverse complement strand
CGGGTGCTGGATTGGGCTGGGCGGCTCAACGTCAAGGCCCACGCCATCTACATCCGCCCCATGCGCCGCAAATGGGCCTCCTGCTCCACCGCGGGCACCCTGAGCTTCAACGACGAACTGCTCGGCCTGGACAAGAAGCTGGGGGATTATGTCATCGTCCATGAACTCCTGCATTTCTCCGTTCCCAACCATGGCAAACTCTGGAAAATGCTGATGCGCACACATCTGGGGGACTGGGAAAGCATGGAAAAGCGATTAAGCCAAGCCACCGGGTAAACGCCATTTCTACAGAGTAAAATCCAAATGTGTGACGAATCGCTTTATAAAAGGCGAACTGTGCGGTTATTTGCTTTATTCGGGCTCTTGAGCCCACAATGGCTACAGAGAGGACAGTGTGAATATATGCTTTATGCCCAGTTTGACTAAATGCTTCATTCCACAAAGATGTCGAAGGACTGTAAATCAAAGTAAAAAATGTCACTGCCTTATTTGGGCAGAAGTTTCCGGAGTTGCTGTGTGGCTTCAGCACGGTCAATTTCACTCGCCGCCACGGCCAACGTCAGCGCTTCCCAGTCTGGCCCATCGGCCTTGGGTTCGATGCCGTTCAAACGGAGAAAAACGATGCACGCGCCCAAAGCCGTCCGTTTATTGCCGTCTATGAACGGATGATTCTTGCAGAGATAAAACAGATATGCCGCCGCCACTTCCGCCATGTCCTGGTAGGGGGACGAGCCTCCGAAGCTGGCCTGCGGTGCCGCCACAGCCGACTCCAGCAACGCCATTTCCCGCACGCCTTCCGAGCCGCCAAAGCGATCGATGGCCTCCGCGTGAATCTCCCGCACAATCTCCACCGTGAGGTGGAAACAAGTGTTGGGCGTGGCGCTCATGCCAGCTTCTTCATGGTCCTGGCATAGTCCTTCATCGTGGCCTTGATGGTCCTGGACACCTCGTCCCGCGTGGGCCTCGGATGCAGCGGCGTCAGCGTGATGGTGCCGCCCTCGTGGACTTCCACGTTCACCTGGTCGCCCGCCTTCAAGTGCGCTATTTCCATCAACGCCGTATCGAACATAAGCCCCTGCGAATTGCCGATTTTGGAAATCGTTTTAATCATGATGTAAAACTATGTTTTACGCGCGATTCTGTCAATCGCCAAACCCCGCTCATTTCCCCCTAACGCCCCCCGCCCGTTGGATAATTTTTTTACAGGAAGAGCGCCACGTGAAACTTGGTAAACGTGGTTTGGGAACAAAAAAACGCGGAGAGAAAGCTGATTCTAACCACAGATTTCACTGAGCGCACAGATACTATGCTGAACTCCCATCATCTCTCCTCTATCCACGCAATCCGGATCATCCGCTGTCAAATTCCGTGGGTTGATTTCTGTCGTTCATGGCTCCAGATTCACTCCGCTCAGCAGGGCGAATAGAGGTTCGTTGATGTAGAAGTTTGTCTTCCCGATTTTTTGTTTCCGCACCATTCCAGCGAGCGTGAGTTGATCCAGATACTTAGCCGCAGTGATGCGCGACACGCCCAAGTCCCGCTCGACAAACTCAATTTTCGTATAGGGATGCAGGAACAGGTTGTTCAGTAAATCCTGACTATAGAGCTTGGGCAGCCGATCACGCATGTCGTGTTTTGTTTTCAGCATCAGCTCGCTCAAGGCCTTCACCAGCCTGATCGCGCTGCGCGAGGTAATCGCAACACCCCGAACGACGTAGAGACACCAGTCCGTCCAACGGTTTTCGTCGCGCGTGAGTTGGAGCAGACGATAGTAGTCAGCCTTCGTTGTCGTGATGTAGCGGCTCAGGTAAAGCACCGGTGGATCCAGCAGGCCCTCGCGCTGCAACATGAGCAGATTCAGAATGCGCCCGGTGCGTCCATTGCCATCGTAAAACGGGTGAATGCTCTCAAACTGATGATGCGCGATCGCCATGCGCAGGAGAGGGTCCAGTCCGTCATCCGCGTGAATGAAGTCCACCAGGTTGTTCATCAGAGATTCCACCTCGGCGGTATCCTGGGGAGGTTCATAAATCACTCTGCCGGTAACCTCGCTTTTCAGAACCGTTCCCGGCACTTTGCGGAACCCGGCACGGTTTTGTTCCAGCTCGGCCTGCACCTCCAATATGGTGTTGAGACGGATCAACCCACTCTTCCGCACCGCTTCACAACCCACCCGGAGAGCGGACACATAATGCCGAACCTCCTTGGCGGCAGGTGTCGTCGCCGAATCTGATTGCGCGGCAAAAAGCTCATCGTGCGTGGTGATGATATTCTCAATTTCCGAGCTGTCCTTCGCCTCCTGGATGCCCAACGTATCCAGTAAAATGCCACCATTTGGCAGGGATTGGCACAACCCCTTCAGCTCCGCAAGATGCCGGTGAGCCTCGGTCAACACCGTCCAGACCTCGCGCGTTTCCAGCGAAGCAATATCCTCCAGCGGCAAGGAACGAAGCGTGCTCATGTTAAGAAATCAGGAAAAACTTATCACGTGAGCCATGTCGTGTAAAGAAAAACGCCATTTCTTTATATGAAGCGGACGTGGGAACACGATTATCAGGAGGTGGGGACAAGATTTTTAACAGGACAGGACGACCGCAGAGACGCAAAGGGAACAGCCGTTTGAACCACTAAACCCCGTTAATTTCCCCCCTAACGCCCCCCCGCCCGTTGGATAATTTTTAACAGGAAGAGTTGCTCAAGATGGAGTGCCGCAGGCTGGGGTGACATATGACCTGCGATGTTCTCGGTTACCGTGGGCGGGTCAGTCGAGGGAAGACGCGGTGTCTTGTTCGAGGCGGAGGATGGTGGTGTGAAGATTCCGGTGGCATTTGAGGCGGGGATCGCGGATGTCGATTTCGCGGGCGCGGGTGCGGACGGCAGGAAGGAGGTCGAGGTCGCGGGGCCAGCGGGCAAGACGGAGGCGGGGCAGTCCGCTTTGTTCGGTGCCAAGGATGTTGCCGGGTCCGCGCCACTCCAGGTCGGCCTCGGCAATACGAAAGCCGTCGCCGGTTTGTTCCAGCAGTTGGAGACGCTGGCGGGCGTCGGGGTTGTCGCCGTCATCGACAAGCACGCAGTAGGAGTCGTGGCCGCCGCGGCCGACACGGCCGCGCAGTTGGTGGAGTTGGGCGAGCCCGAAGCGGGCGGCGTGCTCGACGACCATGACGGTGGCGTCGGGGACATCGACGCCGACTTCGATGACGGAGGTGGCGACCATGACGCGGGCCTGTTTATCCACGAAACGTTTCATGCGGGCGGCCTTTTCATCGGAGTCGAGTTGGCCGTGGAGCAGCACAACCTGACCGGGGCCGAAGAGTTCGCAGAGTTCGCGGTGGCCGGCGCGGGCGGATTTGAGAGCGGAGGTTTCGGAGTCTTCGAGCACGGGGTGTACAACGTAGGCCTGGTGTCCACGGGCGGTTTCGGCACGAATGTAGTCCCAGACTTTGGGGAGGGCTTCACGGCTGCGGACGACGGTGCGGACGGGGCGGCGTCCGGGGGGGAGTTGATCAAGGATAGAGACGTCGAGGTCGCCGTAGAGGGTCAGGCAGAGGGTGCGGGGGATGGGGGTGGCGCTCATGACCAAGAGGTCGGGGTGGTCGCCTTTGGAGAGCAATGCCATGCGCTGGCGCACGCCGAATTTGTGTTGTTCGTCGATAACGGCGAGGCCGAGGGGCGGGAGGGCGGTGTTGTCCTGGAGGAGGGCATGGGTGCCGACAAGCACCTGGGGGCCGCGTCCGGCAGTGGGGGATTTTTGGGCGGCGGTCCAGGTGCGGATTTGAATGCCGTGGGGTTGGAGCAAGGGAGCGAGGTTCCGGGTGTGTTGGAGGGCGAGGGTTTCGGTGGGGGCGAGAAGGGCGGCGTGCGCACCGGCAGCAGCGTTGAGGATCATGGCATGGGCGGCTACCAGGGTTTTGCCGGAGCCGACATCGCCCTGCAGCAGCCGATTCATGGGGGTGGGACGTTGCAGGTCGGCTGCGATTTCATCGAACACGCGTAGCTGGGCGTCCGTGGGGCGAAAAGGAAGTTGATCGAGCCAGGAGCGGATTTTTCCCTCCAGCGTCGGGGCACGGATTTTGACGGCGGCAGTGGCCCGGCGTCGTCGTCGCGCGAGCAGGAGTTGGACAACGAGCAATTCGTCCCAAGCCAATCGGCGGCGGGCTGCTTCGAGTTCGTCCCAAGACTCCGGAAAATGAACGGCGCGCCATGCGGTGTTGGTGTCCATGCCGTCATCGGGTTCGCTACCGCTATCGGCGACCGGACCGCGGAGGTTTTTTTCGAAGATGAGTTTGAAGAGAGAGCGGCGGAGTTGGCGCTGGCCGACGCCTGCCACGAGGGGATAGACGGGGGGGATGCGGTTGAGGTGGATGTTGGGGTCCTCGGCGTCGTGGATGACTTCAAATTCCGGATGGGTCATGGTGCGCTCCTTGTCGCCGGACTCGAGTCGTCCGAAGACAGCGAGCACCTTGCCGGTGGTGAGCGAGGTGCGAAGGAAGGGCATGTTGTACCAAACGAGTCGGAGGGTGTCATCGGCACCTTCGGGCTTGAGTCGGGCCTCGAACCGGCAGCGACCCCCGCGCCAGCGCGCGAGCTTCACGCAGTCGAGGGTGCCGCGGACATTGATCTCCTCCCCGTCAACGGCTTGAAAGGGGTCGCACCAGCGCGAACGGTCCTCGTAGCGGCGGGGAAGATGGCCGATGAGTTCTTCGACCGCACCGTATCCGAGTTTTTCCCAATAACGCGCGCGGGCGCGGTCCGGGCTCGGCGGGCTCATTCTGATGGGCGCCAGTCCTGAACCTGGAAGCAGGGCCGCCGGGTGAAAGTGTCCACCAGCCAGTGGCCGGCCAGATCGAAGCCGTCA
>CAZTYG010000190.1:0-4856 GCA_964617445.1 uncultured Blastochloridaceae bacterium | reverse complement strand
GCTGACGGGGTCGGCTTTCCATTCGGCGAGTGGGGTGGGGCGGGTGAGGGCGGAGGTGCCGGTCCAGGCGGCGGTGAAGGGCAGGTGCAGGGTGCCGTCCTCCGCGGCGGTCGCAGTCCACTGCAGCAGGGTATAGCCGTCCATGGGGGCGTCGTGGTCGGCGAGCCGTTCGCCGGCCGGGGTGGCGGACCATTGGCCGTCCGCGGGTGCGAAGGAACGGATGCGCAGGCTGCGCCGGTCCTGGCGCAGGGTGGCGGTGTCGCCGCTGATGCGGACTTCGGTACGGGTGAGCCAGTTCCAGGTGACGGTGTCGCCGGGTTGCAGTCCTGCGAGTTCGTCGATGATCCAGAGGGAATCGTCGCGCAGGTGGACACCGCGTTGGGCGGAGCTGAGGCGCAGCGGTCCGGAGAGGTCGGCAATGGTGATGCCGGGTGCGTGGCGCACCAGGGTGGCCAGTTGGGTGGCGTCGTGGTGTTTGCCGTTGATGGTGAGGGTGGTGTGGGAGAAGTTGTTCAGTCGGAAAACGTTCCAGCGGGCGGAGCCATTGGCACGGTCCCAGAGAGCGAAGCCGCGTGATTCCAGGCTGTTGTAGCTCTGCATGCCGGGGTCGTGGGCCCAGCGCACGCCGTCGGCTTCGACGATGAGCGCGCCGGCGTCGAGGTGGCCGTGGTTGACGTTGCCGCCGCCGCCCTTGAGGGAAACGAAGGCGGCACGGGGGTCGTTCCATGCGCTGCGGTGGGCGGCCACGGGGTTGGGTCCGCGCCCGATCCAAGAGGTGGCCGTTGGCGGGCGGGGCCGGTCTTTGGTGGGGGCGGACCAGAGCAGAGCGGGGATGATTTCACGGCCCAGGCCGCGTTTCTGATCGGCGGCCATGGCGAGACGGTGCTGGTAAAACCAGGCGGTTTCCGGGTTGTGGGTTTCGCGGGCGAACCACCCCAGCAGGGGAACGGCGAGCGGTGCGTCGTTGCAGTCGGCGAAGTTGATCCACCCGCCGGTGGGGCTGAAGACGTGGGTCATGAATACGGCACTCTGGAGAAAGCCGGGCTGCGCGGGCAGATCCCAGTCGGTGCCGAGATTGCGCCGCAGCGCCTCGATGGTGAGCAGGGTGTAGTAGGTTCCGTAGTTCCAATACATGGGCCCCTCCGGATAAAGGCCGTCGGGGGCGTAGGGGCGCAGGCCGTGGTGGAGATTGGAGCGGGCTTCGTCCAGCAGGCGTTGGGCCTGCTGCGGATGGGTTTCCCGCACGGTCAACGCGGCCAGAATCAGTCCGCCGTAGCAGACTTGGTTCCAGTTGTTGTGGGTTTGCTTCCACCCATGGGATTTAGCGGCGGGTTCCAGGGCGTGGCGCAGCAGGGCGTCGTGCAGGGTGGCATGGGTTTCTTTCGGCAGGGCGGAGCCGAACCAGTCCAGGCCGATGGCCACGCCCGCCGCCATCTCGGCGGCGTCCAGGAAATGGCTGTCGTTCCAGTCGGTGAAGGCCGCGACGGCCAGCAGTTCCTGGTTGGCCCGCTGCGCCCATTTGCGGTCGCCGTCCAGTTGATGGAAAAGTCCCCAGAGCAGCATCCGCTGGAGCAGGCTGCGCGAGGTTTCGAGCAGGCGACGGCCCTCAAGCTCGCGGGCCAGAGGGGGCTGGGCCAGCGCCCGGTTGGCCTGGACTTTGAGTTCGGCAAGAATGGCGCGGACCGCCGGGTCGCGCTCGCGCTTGAGCCGCTCGAAGTCCGCAGGCCCGGCGATCAACGAGGAAGCGGCGGAGGATTCGGCGCGGATGGATTCAGGGGTGAGCACAAACAGGGTTGCCAGGCTGAGCAATGCGAAGCGATACATGGGAAGGATATCCGGCTTGATTGGCAGGGCGAACAGAAATTCAAGGTCTCCAGCGATACAGGAGGACTTTGTGGCGGGCGCCTTCTTCGACAAAAATGAGGTATTCGCCGTCGGCACGGCGGTGGACGTTGAATGGGAAAGGAATGTCGAGCCAGCCTGCGATGCCGCCGACTTCGGGTCCGGGTTTGAATGTCTGCACCCGTTTGCCGGTTTCTTTGGACACGGCGTGGACGTCTGGAGGATTCACGCTGCCAACGAATACATAATCGCCCGCATGGGTCATGCCCTGTGGCATTTCCGCGGAGCCGGATTCACGGTGCTGGGGGCCGGGCCGGATAAACCCTCCATCACTCTTGGGCAGCGGAATGATCCAGCGCAGCTTGGGCTCGCTGTGCCAGTTGTCATAGCGCGCCAGCACACGTCCGGCCGAACGGTCGTCATTGAATTGCCGCTCGCGGGGGAATTCCTTGCTCGATCCGGTGAAGTAAACGGAGTCGGTCGCGGCATCGTAGGCGATCCGCCGGACATCGGTCATCGGTTCGGGGCGGCGAAACCATTGGAAATCATCATGGGAGTAAATCGGCACGCCGTGGGCATCGAGTCCCTTGCATTCGATTTTGACGATACCCCCGCCGGACGCGCTCCAGAGATCGCCGGTGGCGGGATCGACGTAGCGGGCCCAGTGCCAGGTGCGATAACCAGAGGTGAATTCCTCCGCCTGCATCTGTCCGTCGCCATTGAGATCGCGCCAGATGGAGCCGAAGCGGTCCTCAGTGGAATCGTGGTGTTTGCCGCCCTCGGGGAAAACCTTCTCTTTCTCATGAATACCGGTAAAGCGCACGGCAGGCACGGCAATGTGGCCGTCGAAGCGGTAGACATCAACATCGCCGGGCCACTGCGAGGCGACGAACTTGAATGGCTTGCCTTCGATCCGGGCGAAACCGAAGGTATAGTTATGCTTGCCGTGAAGGCGGGTGTCATCGGGATACTTGAAGCGGTCCATGGTGTAGGAGACGCGGGTCCATTCCTGACCGGGCGGCTTGCTGTAATCCATCCGGTAATGGTGGAAGAGGGTAAAGACGTCTTGGGCGTCGTTGAGGGGGTCGATGCCGACGTTCTCAAGAAATTCGAGGCCGAGCAGTTCCCAGTTGAGATTGCCGTCGGCGGTGAGGGAGCGCAGCACGGTGCCGGAGCCGTCGCTCGCGGCACGTCCGCGCAGATTGCCGTCACTGGCAATGTAGAAATTCCCGTCGCGGTCGGTGCCGACCCCGGTGATTCCGTCGAAGCGGGTAGGGGTGACTTTGCCAGCCGGTTCGTCGAGCAGGCTTTCGGCGAAGGTGCCTGTCTCACGCGGCGGATTGCCGCCGGTGATGTCGTAGATGATGACGCGGTTGCGCGGACCGTTGTCGCCCAGAAGAATGCGTCCATCGGTGTGGATGGCGATGGCCCGGGGGTTGCCGACATCGGTGATGGTGCGTCCGGTGGGCCGACCGTCGGGTTTGATTTCGACCATGACCGGATCCTGGCCGCCGCGGCGCTCCATGTGGCGGATGACCCAGAGGGTGCCTTGCTGCGAGGCAACGAGCTTGCCGGGATGGGAGAACTCCATACGGCGCAGCTCCTTCATCGATTCCACGTCGAAGACGACGATGATGTCCTCTTTTTCGATGGTGGCGAAGAGTTCCCTGCCGATGATGGCCATGCCGCGGATATCATGGGTGCCGATGCGGAATTCTCCGGCCTGGGGATAGTGATCGGCCGGGTTGCGCTCGTCGCGCCGGGTTTGAATCGGCCCCTTGCGGTCGAAGCGGCGGATGATGGCGTCTTTGTTTTTGCCGAAGCCGCCATAACCAAAAAAAAGGTAGCGGTCGTTGGCGGTGACGGAACGTCCGCCGGAGTGACCGAAAGGCGGAAACCAGAGGACGGGTTGGCCGTCCTGGTAGGCGCATTGCTCGCGGCAATCCTCATCCCACCATGTGGTGGCATAGACGCGACCTTCGGGGGTGACGAACATGTCCTGGATGTGACCCTGGACATAGCGTCCGCGATCGCCGGCACCGAAGGTGTTGCCGATCCAGGAGGTGGAGTAGTTGGAGGTTTCCGCAGGGAGGGCCGGAATTGCGGCCAGCAGCAGGCAGAGGGCGGAGAGGGATGGGATTTTCATATGGGGATTTCCGGGGTTTGGTTTATTTAAAATGCAGGCTCCAGTCGGTGGTGATGCGTCCGCCCATTTTTTGCTGGCCGCCGCCCCAGTTGGGCGAAAAGCCGTAGGAGCCGGAGCGGAGGTCGCCCGCCTCCTCGGTCCAGAAGGTGCGTCCGCGTCCGCCGGCATCGTGCAGGCCGAAGGCCATCGAGGTGCGGTGGGTCGCCCCCGGTACCAGCGATCGGGCTGCTTCGCCGAGTTCGGGCAGGGCCGACCAGGGGATGGCGATTTCATAAAAGTAGGTGTTGCTGGCATCGTCGAAGCGGATGGCGACCCGTCCTTCACGTCCGCCCTCCGGCGTGGCGTCCATTTTCATGAGCGGCGGGCGGGTCGGGGCGTTGGTGCGGTAGAAGGTTTGGTAATTGGTGCCGGGTGCCTTGAGGCGGTGGAGTTCGGGCACACGCGGTGCCTGCGACCAGTCGCCATCCCAGGCGGGCCGGCTGGAAAAGCCCGGACCCTGTCCGGTGAAACGGGCCAGGGTGGCGGCGAACTCGTAATCGACATCGGCGGCCAGAGCTTTTTCATACAGCGGATGACCGATGAGCAGGTCGTCGGGATTTTTCTCCAACACGTTGAAGGCGATCTGCAGGCAGTCGGCCAGGAAGGGGAAGGCGTGGGGGTCGTCCTCAAAGGTGGAATGGGTGCGCATGGTGCGCACGGGCATTTCAGCCGCCACGTAAAAGTGGTCCTTGTCCCAGAGTGTCCAGAGCCGGTAGAGCACGGTGCCGTCCTTGTCGGGAATCTCGCTGCGCAGGCGGGCGGCCAGATCCGGATTGAGGGCGATTTGCTGGTAGTCGGCCCCGCCGCGGGAGACGGCGCTGACGGGGAT
>CAZTYG010000189.1:0-4865 GCA_964617445.1 uncultured Blastochloridaceae bacterium | reverse complement strand
TCCTCGAAGTCCCGTAGCTCTGCACTTCGCCGGTCTGTAGTCCCGTGGTCCCTTTCGGTCCACTCACAACCCGAAAATCGAAAATCGCCACTCGAAAATCGAAAATCCGCCCTCCCCTTTGACCTTGTCAACTGTCACAGTTTTAATACAGTTGAACCATGTCAGAGACCACCCCAGCGTCGACCAAGGCCAATTTGAAGGCTTCGGGACTTTCGGCCGAGGGGCAGATTTTCATCCTGCTCAAAGAGGAAATTCTGGCCGGTCGATGGAATGTGGGGTCGGCGATTCCGTCCCTGCGGGACTTGGCCGGACGTTTCGGCGTCAGCCGGGTGCCGGTTCACCGGGCGATCATCAAGCTGGAGGAGGTGGGTCTGGTGAAGCGGGTGCATGGCAGCGGTGTGCATGTTCTGCGCAATCAGCCGACCGCCGGGGAGCGCAAGCTGCCGCAGGTGCAGACGTTTGATGTGTTGCGCAAGCCCGCCGCTTTGCTGGAGACGGATCCCGGTCCCCCGCGCCACATGGTCGTTTCCGCCGAACATTCGATGCTCTGGCATCTGACCCGCTCGCGCGCGGTGCGGCTGCGCCGGATTCCGGTGGTCGATCAGAATGACATGCTGCGGGTGCTGGAGGACATGGACACTACGAACGTGGACGTTTTTGTCTTTGTCGTGCCCGAGATCCTGCCCGCCCGGCATTTGGGCGTGTTGCGGCAGTTTGTCCGCGATGGCGGGTCGGTGGTCTATCGTTCCACCTGGATGGATATCCCCGAGTTCGATGCGGTGAAAATGGACTTCGAATCGGGTCAGTTTCAGTTGACCGAGCATCTCTTTGCCCAGGGCATCCGCAATCCGGTCTGTTGTAAGATGGGCAAGGAGCCGCCGTTTGACCTGCAGAAGCGCAGCGGCTTCCGCCGTGCCTGCCAGGATATGGGCTGGGATGATGCGCGGATCGAGCGGTCCATGTTGACGCCGCCGGAGTCGGGCGAAACCCGGGCCGAGGAGCTGCGCAATACGATCCAGTGGCTGAAGGAAAAAGTATTCCCCCTCAAGGCGGATGCCATCATGGCGGTGAATGATCCGCAGGCCGCGATTGTCCGGCTCGCGCTGGCCCGGCTCGGCAAGGGCGATTTGATGGTGACCGGTTATGACTCGGACTGGAACGAGGTGGATTGGAAAAAATTCCTCACCGGTCTGGGCGATGCGGAGGTGGCGGAGGTGGCGGCGATGGTTCCGCCGGTCAGCGTCGATGCCGGACACTGGGATACCGGAGAGGCGCTGGCGCGTCTGGCCCTGGAGCGGGCCACCAAAAAACTGCCGCAGGGCTCCCAAATTCGCATCCTGCCCCAGAAGCTGGTGCTGCCTGAAACGCAAAAATAGCGATTCCACGTTGACAACCCCCATCTCATCCGATAATATGACACTCATGACAGTAAGCCGTATTCATCCTCTCTATTCCTTCATGTTGGCCCTCGTTCTGGGCCTCATCCTCTCCTTTCCCATGTCCGCCCGCGCCGGGGACGAGCTGATTGTTTACGAGGGATTTGATTATGCCACCGGCCAGTTGCGGGATCGGGATGGTGGCTACGGCTGGGCCGGGCCATGGACCGATGCCCACCAACGGGTGGTGGGCGATCAGAGCCTGGAATCCGCCCTCGGGGACACGCCCAAGACGCTGGGCGGCCATGCGGTCACTCCCAACGGCGACTGGCCTGCCAAACGCGGGTTGAAAGAACCCTTTGCCGCGGGGCCGGGCACCTATTGGGTGAGCCTGCTGGCGGTCAACCTCAGTGGACAAGTCGAGGACACCTACGGACGGGTGGCCTTCATTCCGGAATCCGGCAACGGTTTTGCCTTCGCCAAGCCGTTCAGCGGTCCGCGCTGGGCGTTGGAAGCGGGTGGCCGCACTACGGGAACCCAGGTGGCGAGCAATGACCGCCCGGTTTTTGCGGTGATCCGGGTGACCATTGGCGAGGAAGAAGGCACCAGCCGTGTGGCACTTTTTCTGGACCCGGACCTGGGCCGCGAGCCGGTGACACCGGATGCGGAAATTTCCGGCGTCACCATCCCGCCCATCCTGCGGGTGGAAATGCGCTCCGGAACGGATACCAAGGAATTTGGGTTTGATGAAATTCGCATGGGTCAGAGCTTCAAAGCCGTGGCGCCGCAGCCCTGATTTTCCTGCTTCCGTCATTCAATCCACCGCCATTTTTGCCGATGAAACACGCAACGCCATTCCACACTCTTGCCTGCACCACTGCCATGACCCTGCTCAGCCTCGCGCCCTCCAATCTGGAGGCCGCTCCGTTACCATTGCTTCTGGACCTGGACATGGAAAAGGTCGGGGAAAAAGCGGTGACCGACGCGGGTCCGCTCAAACTGGAGGCGCAGCTCGTGCGCGGTGGCATCCGGCAGGACGAGGGCAAGCACGGACGCGGTCTCTACTTCCCCGGCAAGGACCAGAACCTCCTGCGCGTGCGCGGCGGGTTCATCAATGATATCGGCTCGTCCTTCACCCTTTCGTTCTGGATCAAGCCCGAGGCCCTGCCCAAGAGCGAGCACCAGGCAGGCATCATCGGCAAACGCCGTCACTTCTGGCAGGAAAAGCCGTTCGTGCTGTTACTGGGCGATGACGGGGTGTTGATCGTAGAAACCGGCAACGGCGCCGAAAACGCCAACGCAATCCTGCGCGATGTGCTGCCGCTCAACCAGTGGACCCATGTGGCCGTGACCCATGCGGCCGATGGCGACCGGATCATTTACATCAATGGCCAGGAAAAAGACCGGAAGCGTTTGCGCGGCACCCTTTCCGCCAACGACCAAAATCTCTACATCGGCTACGAAGAGGGGGTCGACCGTCCGCATTGCCGTCGTGTTCCGTTCCAGGGATGGATGGACGAAATCCGGATGTACAGCGCCGCGCTGAGCCGGGATGAAATCGTCAGGGACATGGGGGGACGCCCCGCCGCCACCCGCGCCGCGAAGAAAGAGGATTTTGCCGACCCGGTTTTCATCGGCGATTTGATGCTGACCCGTTTCGACCGTCCGCTTGGCTTTGCCAAACGCGAGGCCATGAGCCGGGAAAAAGCCTATCGTCGTGACGGTCCCCATGCCGTGGATTGGGTTCCGCTCACCCTGGATGGCAAAACCCTTTTTGCGGATGATTCCCAGGAACAGATTGTGGTGCCGCTGCGCCGTGATCCGATGAACCGTCCGCTTTTCCGCCAGGATTACGACCACGTGTTGGAGCCGGCCGATATCTGGTTCCGTGCGGTGTTGTGGATATGGGGGCGGCGTTATCTTTACACTATCGATCCTGCCACGCGCAGCGATTCGCGGCGCATGGAAATCTGGACCTTCCCGGTCAAAATCGAGTCCGACGATGCCGGCCCCATCGAAGAGGTGACCGTGTCGGTCGCGGGCAAGGAAATCTACCAGCGCAAAGAAACCCTCGAGTCCCTGACCCTGCTGCTGCCGCGTTCGGCTGCGGACCGTCCCTACGAAGTGCGGGTCAACGGCAAAGGTCCCGCCAAGTTCCACGCCGGGCTCCAACCCATCGAACCCGGAAATCCGCAGGAACGCGCCATCCAGGTGGACGAGCGGATCCGTGCCGGCCTGGTGGCGCGCGGGGGCTTCACCATCCGCAGTCTCCAGCAACCCGAAGAAATGCCCAACCGCCAGCTCTGGCGCCAGGATCTGGCGGAAATGCGCGAGGCCTCGGAAAAAATGCTGCCCGCCCGCCGCGGCCCCACCGCCAGCGACGCCAAGGGCTTTGACCGCTACCTCGGGCTCGAAGTTCCGCGTTCCTCCATCCAGGTGCACAACGTCCACATGACCCACGGCATGTCCGGCGGACATTTCTGGGGCAGTGCCCAGGGACCCGATGCCCTGCATGCCGCCAACACCAACTTCGGCCACATCGGCAACCTCTCCGACTATGCCGACCACATCAGCCATCTTGGCATCGACATGATCATTGAGCAGGCCAACGACAAAGTCCTGGCCGGCACCGATGACCGCTCGGTGGAGCAATTCTTCGCCGAGATGGAAAAGCGCGGCATCCGCGCCGGACTCAACGTCAATTCCCTCCAGGATTCCAACCTGCCATTCTACGGCTGGAACCTGCCCGATTTCTGGCAGCCCCTGCTGCGGGAAATGCGCCTGCTGGCCCAGCGCTTCGGCGACATCCGCAATTTCATGGCGATGACCTATCTGGGCGACAACGCCGGCTACGTGCCCTACTGGGATTGGGCACCCCCCATTCCGAATCGTCCCTGGGCCGAGGCCGCCACCATCTTCATGCAGCCCGATCCGGTGCGGGTTCCGGTGGGCCCGGGACTGTCGCCGAACAAAGACTACGAGGTCCAGGGCACCCAGCGGCAGTTTGTCGATTACATCCGCCGCTACGACACCACCTTCCGCCGCCTCGGCGACTACGGCGAAGCGGCCCGCGAAATTCTTCCCCGCCTGCAGACCTCCTCGCAATCATTCGGCAGTTCCCCCGGCGTCGGCGGTGAGGGCGGCTGGCCATGGTCCAGCCAACCCGGGCGCGAGATGTTCGAGAATCTCACCACCCTGCAAAGCTACGATTGGGACGAAACCTACTCCGCCAAGCCGCTGCACAACGTGGTGCTCATGGACCGTCTCCGCTCCTACCATCCGGACAAACCCGCCTGGGTCTTGCTCGATTACTTCTACCTCAAGTTCGGCCCCGAAACATTGCGCCGCAGCTATGCCATCGCGCTCACCCGTGGCATCGACAGCGTCGGCGTCAACTGGATCAGCCTGCCCAAGGGCCAGTATGCCCGTCCGGCGAAAGTCGCCCAGGACCGCGCCGCCAATCTCTGGGCACGCCGCATGGGCGGGGTC